>CAYMMC010000091.1:0-9170 GCA_964391125.1 uncultured Akkermansia sp. | reverse complement strand
CGCCCCGAGGGCCGCGGCCGCCACCATAGCCGAGGGTCCGTCCCTCGCCGAAGGCGCCGACGACCTCCAGGCGCAGGCCGGTGATCCGCCCCCCCGCGGGCAGGGGGGCCTCGACGGTGTAGGTCGCGGTGTCGGGATCCTTGCCTCGCCGTCCCGTCACGAAGACGGAGCCGTCCTCGCGGATTTCCATGGTGTCGCCCGCGCCGGATTTGGCGCTGGAGGGCTTCAGAACGGTCCAGCTTCCCGCCGCCGGGGCGTCGCGCTGCGCCTTTTCCCAGGCGGCGAAGCGGGCGGGAAGGTCTTCGGATTCGCATCGCCGCAGCGGCGCCTCGAGCCGGACGGCCTTTTCCTCCCAATCGGCCAGTGCCTGGCGGTGGCGGGCGGCCTCCTCGGGGAAGGGTGCCGAGATGTCGAGCGCCTCGGTGTTGTTGAAGAAGGCGTAGAGGCGGTAGAACTCCTCGTGGCGGATCGCGTCGTGCTTGTGATGGTGGCATTCGGCGCAAGCGACGGTCAGCGCGAGCCAGACGGTGCCGGTGGCGTTGACCCGGTCGATGACCTCCTGGGTGCGGCTGAGCTCCAGATCGACCCCCGCTTCGGTGTTGCGCAGGCTGTTGCGGTGGAAGCCGGTGGCGATCAACTGTTCGCGAGTGGGTTCGGGCAGCAGGTCGCCGGCGAGCTGCTCGATGCTGAAGCGGTCGTAGGGCTGGTCGCGGTTGATCGCCTCGACCACCCAGTCGCGGTAGAGCCAGGCCCATTGTCGTTCCGTGTCGCCGAGGTAGCCGTCGCTGTCGGCGTAGCGGGCCAGGTCGAGCCAGTGGCGCCCCCATTTCTCGCCGAAATGCGGCGAATCGAGGAGGCGGTCCACCTCCGCTCGGCGGGCGGAGGCCGGATCCTCGGCCCAAGCCGCCTCGAAGGCCGCGGTGTCCGCCAGGGAAGGCAGCAGCCCGGTCAGGTCCAGGTGCAGCCGTCGCAGCAGGGTGGGGGGATCGGCATCCGGCGAGGGCGCGAGCCCTGCCGCTTCGCGCCGGGCGAGGACGAAGGCGTCGATGGGATTCTCCGGCGCCGCGAACTCGCGCAGGGCGGGCGGATCGGGCCGGACGGGCAGGCGGTAGGCCCAGTGCCCTTCTCCCGCCGCACAGGCGAGCGCGAGCATCGGCAGGAGCAGGCTGCCGACGGCGGAGGGGAGGCGGAAACGGTGGGCCGACAACATCTCGGCGGGGAAGATAGCACGGCGGGCGGGCGCGAGTCCCTCACGCATGCGCGGCGGAGGGCTCGCTGCGGAGGTCCGGCCACCCGCACGAAATCCCCGAAAGGCCTTGCAAAAATCGACGGGGCGCGTAGGGTGCCCGCCCTATGGCTAGAATCGCCGGAAAATGCAAAACACGTAAAGGGGTCGCCAAGAGATTCAAGGTGACCGGCAGCGGTCGGATTCTGCGTCGGAAACAGGGCAAGCGCCACTTGAACCGCCGCAAGAATTCGAAGCGCCTCCGCCGTCTCGGACAGGCCGCCCTGGTCTCGCCCGCCGACGAGAAGGCGCTGAAGATGAGCCTTCCCTTCGGTTGACGGAATCTCCGTCGGCTGGGGAGGAGCACCTCTTCGCCGTTGGGGCCGGGCGATCCGGTCCAAGATCGAGCCGACTGGCGGCGCGGCGGAAACGCCCACCGTCGCCTGACGAGAGGGCGAGTCGGCCGATCCAAAGAAAAACAACAGCCCCCTCGGAGGAAAACGAAAAATGCCACGTGCAACCAACTCGGCCGCAAGCCGCAAGCGCCGCAAGCGCATCCTGTTGAAGGCGAAGGGCTTCCGCTCGGCGCGCTCCAAACTCATCCGCACCGCCAAGGACGCCGTCACCAAGGCCCAGCAATGGGCCTACCGCGACCGCAAGAACCGCAAGCGCACCTTCCGCGCCCTCTGGATCCAGCGGATCAACGCCGCCGCGAAGCTGAACGGACTGACCTACTCCCGCTTCATCGAGGGACTCAGGGCCGCCGGGATCGAGCTTGACCGCAAGGTCCTCGCCGATCTCGCGGTGAAGGACGAAGCGGCCTTCGCCGTCCTTGCCGGGAAGGCATCCGCCGCCCTCGAGGACAAGGCCCAGGCGACCGCCTGATCGGCCCCGCCACGGACTACCGAATTCGAAAGCCGGTCGCTTGCTCCTGCAGGCGCCCGGCTTTTTCGTTCGGGGGAGACGGTCGTGCCGCCGTGAAAAGGTGGAAAGGTCTGGGGCGGACGGGTTTCGTGCGGCTCGCCAGCCGCGCTCGATGGGTGAGGGCCACCCGCCCCCCCGAAGCTCGACCGAGGTCGATGAGCTTGTCTACAGGTTCCTCTGTGCGAGGGGGTGATTGCTGAATCCTGGCTTTACAAGTCCCGGCTCACGAAGACAATGGATCGCATGGACGTGAAGACAGCGACTTTCGCCACGGCGGCCCTTGCCTTGGGCTTGGCTTTTCCGGGGTGGGCCGACTCGGACGGGCCGCCGGAGATGACTCGCTTGCGCGACTCCTTCGAGAGAGCCGTCGAGCAGGCGGTCAAGCCCCTCTCCGATATCTACCTCGCCGAGCTCCACAAGCTCAGAGAGAGCTACACCAAGGCCGCGAGGCTGGAGGAGGCCTTGATTGTCGATGCGGAGATCAAGCGGATTCGGGAGCGGCTTGGCGCACCGGAGCTGCCCCCGATCGGCGCGGTGACGGAAAGGTCCAGCGTGCGCGCCACCATCGTCCCCAGCAATCCCAACGCCCATCGCCTCGGGCCCGTCAAGCCGGGCGATGCGGTGACGCTGAAGTACGTCGACGGGCAATGGAAGAGTCACGGAGTGATCGCCTCGGAGAATCCCGACGATCCGGAAGAGTCCGAAGACGACCGGCTCGTCATCGCCGAGGCGGGGACGGAGACGGCTCCGGGCGCCCTGATCCAAATCGTCCCGCCGAACACCGCTCGGAAAAAGGAATTCATCTACGTCTTCGAGCGCGAGCATCCGGAAGTGGTCCTCCGCATCAACAAGAACAGCGAGAGGAAGTCCAATCCCGGCTCCGTCGTCTATTCGGTGAGGCTGGCGCGCAAGCGGTGACGGGCTGGCTGGAGCGGATCCGGTGGCCAGAGCATTTCAAATGGAATGAGATCCGCAATGGACGAACCAAAGGATGGCATCCGTCGCGGTCGCCGAGGAGTTCTCAAGGCGCCTCGGGCGCTTCCGGCATGGACCTCCGGTGGACGCTGAGGGAGACGTCTCCGAGGAGGTCGTGGTAGGCGACGACGTCCTCCAGCTTCATGAGGACCCAAGGAGTGAAGAGGTCGGCGCCGTTTTTGGTGAAGACGATGTCGTCGGCAATGTGGATGCAGCCGTGGATGACGCGGTTGCCGGAGTTGAGCAGCAGCATGTCGCCGAAACGGAGCGGGGGCAGGGTCGGTTCGAACTCTTCGAGAATGAGATCGGACCGCTGGGGGGAGTCCGCGTAGACCTCGCGGGGGACGAAGCGGAAGAAATTGTAGCAGGTCCAGAACCAGTCGGGAAGGCGTCCTCCCACCCCGTCGGCGGGATCGGGGAAGCGGTTCAGCAGTTGTCGGGGCGTCGCCGGGAGAAGGTGGGAGATGTCGACGGCGCCGCCGTCTCTCGCGACGACGATGGATTCGAGCAGGGGCATGACCGCCTTGTTCTTGTAGCCCGCCGTCCAATAGTCGTCGAGCTCGTCGGTGAGCGCGTCGCGGGTGAGGCGCAGCCGCACGATCAGGCTTTGCTTCCTGAGCAGGCCGCGAAGGATTTCCCTTTCCTCGATCGTCGAGGAGGCGCGACGGAGGGTGAAGGGGGTGTCGGCGAAGAAGTATCCCCGCTGCCGTGGCGTGGGGTAGGCCAGCTTGGCAATGTCGCGGATCGCGCTTCTGGGGAAATTGCTGCCCGCGAACCACGAGGAGAGGTTCTCGGAGTCGATGTAGATCGGGCGGACGCAGTAGCGGTTCTCCTCGTAGCGCGAGAGGAAGCGATAGAGCTTCGCGCGAACGCCATGGGGCAGCTCCAGAATGGTCTCGTCCTTCGGAAAGACCCGCATCAGCTCGGGATCGCTCAGGACGACCGATCCTCGCAGAATGGAGCGGATCTCGAGGTCGCTCAGACCGGCCTCCAGAAGCATGCCGGTGAGGCTCGCTTCGTCCCCCGGAGGGAAGATCCATTCGACCTGCTGGGAGGGCGTGGTGAGGTACTGGAGATACCGCTCCGGCGGGTCGAGCGGAATCCGGTAGTATTCGAGCGCGCCCCACGGTCCCGGTGGGGGGGTGATCACCTCGCGCGCGCGGAGAGTCTCGGCGCGGGCGGCGCCGTTCGCGGCCAGGAGGAGGAACAGCGCGGTGCGGAAGGCGGGGAGGACGGCGTTGGCGAGGGTGGCGCGCATGTCAATGGAGCGGTTTGCGACGGTAACTCCGCTCGTAGAAGGTCGTTTCGTCGAGATAGACGGAAAACATGTCGGACTTCCGCGTCAGCACGAAGGGGCGGGCGAAGCTCGCTCCGTTCTTCGTGAAGACGATGTCGTCGGCGATGTGGACGTAGCTGTGGAGGAAGCTCCCGTCGGATTCGTTGAACATGCAGATGAGGTCGCCGAAGCGCAGTTCGCCCTCGAACGGTTCGAACTCGCCCTCGAGGTGCTGGTGGCAGGACAGCGAGTCGAGCAGGCGAGGCGAGGCCTTCCGGTGGAGGAACTGCACCGAGGCCCAGAAGCAGTCGGGGGTGTTGTTGGGGAAGATGTCCCTGAGGTTGGTGAAGCCGTAGAGGTAGCGCCTAGGCACGGGGGGGAGGATCTGGACCAAGTCGATGCGGTCGACGCCCGAGGTCGAGACGACGCCGCGGAGGGTGGATTCGATCTCCTTGTTCCAGCCGCCGGCGGACCAGTAGTCGACGACCGATTCCAAGTCGGTGCCGTCGTCGAGGACGAGGCTGACGATGAGGCCCTTGGTCGCGAAGACGGCGCGGAGAAAGCGCTCCTTCTCCTCCTCGTCGTCCCCGATCTGGCGGAGGATGTAGGGGCGGTCCATCAGGCTGAGGACGTTGCGCCTCTTGAAGACCATTTTCTTCAGCAGATCGAGGGTCGCTTCCGAGATCTTGCCGTCCTCGAAGGCGGAGAAGTCCCCCCCCTCGAGGTTGATCACCGTTTTGGAGAAATACGGGTCGTTGTTGAGCCGGAACCAGCGAGCCATGGCGGAGCGGTTCTCCGGCGTGAGGCTCTCGATGATCGCGTCGTTGATCTCGAGATCCAGGCCGGACGGGGAGGGTTTCCAAATCCCGTCGCGATCCACCAGGGCAAGGCTTTCCTCGGACAGGCCCAGCTCGACGAGCAGGGATCGCGCGGCCGACTGGTCGGTTTTCCCGAAGTTCCAGTGGGAAGTCTCGTTGTAGAGGGCCTCCCAGAGATGGGAAGCGAGCGGCTCCAGGGTGACGGGATAGGATTCGATGACGCCCCACGGGCCGGAGGATCTCACGACGAGCTTGGTGCTCTCTTGGGCATTCCCGACCGTCGCAAAGGCGAGGGCTAGGGGCAGGACGAGCGCCGTCCACTTGGAAACGGGTACAGCGGGACGATGCGGCGATCGGGTGGCGGATCGCTTGGAGGGGGAGTCCATGGAGATGTGAGGGTGCGGGATTCTAGCGCTTCTTTTGAAATAGGGAATTGAAATTCTCCGCCGGGAGCGCGGCGGAGAGTGGCTCCTTCGCGCCATGGCCGCAGGTGCCGCAGGCCGGCGGCAAGGCCGAAGCCGCGCGAGGGCCTTGAGTCCGGCGCGGCCCTTCTTCGCCGTCGGGCCGCGGAGGAAGAATGTCCCCGCCGGGAATCGAACCCAGATCTAAGGTTTAGGAAACCCTCGTTCTATCCGTTGAACTACAGGGACGGGAGGAAAGCAAGTTGGGCTTGCTGGGATGCGCGGGGCAGCCGTCGCAAGTCGGCGAGGCGGACAGTAGGCGAAGGGGAAGCAAAAGGGAAACGGAAATTCCCGATGCCTCGAATGGATCTCTCGCCCGGGGCGGCGCGGTTTTCCGGCCGCATTCCAATCTTGCGCGGAATTCGCCGATCCGATACACTCCCCGCCCATGAAGCCCGTTCCGCCGCTTTGCCTCGCCTTTTTCCTCGGACTCGCCTCCGTCCCCGCGCAGGAAGCGCCGCAGCCGGGCGCGAGCAATCTGCCGCCCGACCCCTTCGGCGAGCTCCAAGCCGTCGAGGAGGCGCCAGACTTCTCGAGAAAGGTCGATCGCAACCGCGGAGCCTTCACCCTCGACGCCAAGGACGGCGCCTACGTGGCCGGCAGCCATTTCGCCAATTGGAGCTGGACGCTGAAGGCCGTCCGCTGGGGCAACTTCCACGCCGGGCTGCTCTACGACTCCCTCCGTCCCAAACTGGGAGTCCAGCTCAAGGTCGGCGACGAAGCCGTCCTGAAGAGCTACGCGCCGCGCACCAATCCCATCGGGGAGGGCGATCCCCTCGTGCTGGGGACGGTCTACCTCCCGAAGGCCGGGGAGTATCCCGTGACGCTGCTCACCGGCGACCAGTCCAACGTCCCCGCCTTCCGCGTGAAGGGGATCCATTTCCGTCCCGCTCCCGAATCGGAGCCGCACGGCCAATCCATCGACGGCACCGTCGAGCTGCCGGCGAAATCGGCCACGACCTACGCGGAGGCGCTCCGCTACGAGCCGCAGCCGGAAAAGGACTGCCTCGGCTACTGGAAGCACGCCGAGGACTGGGCCGAGTGGGTCTTCGACGTGAGCGCCCCCGGAACCTTCGACGTGACGCTCCACTACGGCTGCGGAGGCGGCAGCGCCGGCGGACGCGCCGCCCTGCTCCTGAACGAGCACGTCTTCGAGTTCTCCGTCGAGGACACCGGCGGTTTCCAGAGCTGGCGGGAGCTGAGGCTCGGCGCCGTCGAGCTGAAGGCCAAGGGCGAAAACAAGCTCGCCATCGTGCCGCTGGAGCTGAAGGGGGCGGCCCTCATGGACGTGCGCAAGGTCGTCCTGACCCCGGTCGTCCGATAGCGCCGGGCTTTGTCCATGCGCAAAGCCGCGGCCTGGTGGAGAAAGATGCGCTTTTTGGTTCCTTGGAATGGCGGCAGCGGCTACAATCCGGGCACCATGCGTCTTCTCCTCCTCTCCCTGGTCGTCCTCCTTTCCGCCACTTCCTGCGTCCGCACCTCCACGGTGGTGCGGGTGAAGAAGGACGGCTCCGGTTCCATCGTGGCCCGCTACCACTTCTCGCCCGAGATGCTCGCGATGGTCGACCAGCTCGGCGCGCTCGGTGGAGCGCTTTTCAATCCCCAGGGCGGTGCGGCGGGCGGCCCCGACATCGGCTTGATCCGCGACCTGGCCAAGCCCGACGAGGCCTCGCTGAAGGCCGACGCCGCCGGCTACGGCGAAGGCGTGCGCTACGCCAAGCACGAGCCCGGCAAGGACGAAGAGGGGTGGGAGGGCTACAGCGTCGTCTACGAGTTCGACGACATCCGCAAGCTCCGCATCGACCAGAGCTCCATGCCCGGCAAAGCGAAGGATTTCGTCGAATCCGCCGGCGAGGAGCTGAAGCCCGGAGAGGGCGGGGGGCTCGCCTTCGATCTCGTGGGCGACCTGCTGACGGTGAAGTCCAGCTTCGCCAAGGAGGGCATGGACGGCCTCGTCGACCCCAAGCAGATCGAGCAGGCCAAGGGGATGGGCATGGCGCCGTCGGAGGCGATGAAGATGAGCGCCGGCATGACCAAGGGGATGCGGGTGGGCTTTTTCCTGAGGGCCGAGAACGGTATCGCCGAGACCGACGCGGACCACGTCACGGGGGATCTCATCATCCTCAGCGACGCCGACCTTTCGAAGGTCCTGCTCGATCCGGACTTCGGCGCCTTCGTCGACCGCGTCACCGCCGACCCGTCCGCGGCGACCCCCGAGGCCTACCGGGAGACGATCGGCAAGATCGAGGCCCTGACGGTCGAGTCGAAGGACGAGATCAAGGTGAAGCTGAAGTGACCGGACCCTCTCCGATGATGCGTCCGACCCTCTTCGGCCTCCTCGCGGTTTGCGGCCTCTTCGCCGTCCCGGCCTCGGCGGAGCTCGCCGGGACGAGGCCGAACCTCGTCCTCGTCATCACCGACGACCAGGGCTATCCCGCCCTCGGCGCTCACGGACATCCCTGGCTGAGGACGCCCCATCTGGACCGCCTCCACGCCGAAAGCGCGCGCTTCGGGCGCTTCCTCGTCGCCCCGACCTGCGCCCCGACGCGTTCGGCGGTGATGACGGGGAGGCATCCGGAGAAGAACGGCGTCACCCACACCATCCTCGAGCGCGAACGGATGGCGCTCGACGCCGCCACCCTGCCCCAGGTGCTGAAGGCGGCGGGCTACGTCTCGGGAATCTTCGGCAAGTGGCATCTCGGCGACGAGGCGGAGCATCAGCCGGAGCGGCGCGGCTTCGACGAGGTCTTCATCCACGGCGGCGGCGGCATCGGCCAGTCCTACGACTGCTCCTGCGCCGACGCCCCGGACAACCGCTACGTCGACCCCGCCATCCGGCACAACGGGCGCTTCGTCAGGACGGAGGGCTTCTGCACCGACGTCTTCTTCTCCGCCGCGCTGGGCTGGATCCGGGAGCGGGCGGAGGGGGACGCGCCCTTCTTCTGCTACCTCGCGACGAACGCCCCGCACGGTCCCTACATCGCCCCGGAGCGGAACGCGGAGCGCTTCCGCGACCTCGGCTTCGGCGAGCCGCAGGCCGGCTTCTACGGCATGGTCGAGAACATCGACGAGAACATGGGCCGGCTCCTGGCGAAGCTGGCGGAATGGGGCCTCGACGAGAACACCGTGGTCGTCTTCATGTCCGACAACGGCATGACCGGCGGCGGGTCGGGGAGGCCGGGGCAGGACCTCGCGCCGGGCCATCCCTTCTACAACGCGGGGATGAAGGGGCTGAAGGCCTCGACGGACGAGGGCGGGGCGCGGGTGCCCTTCTTCGTCCGCTGGACCGGGCGGATCGAGGCCGGGCGCGAGATCGACCGCGTCGCCGGGCCCCTCGCCGTGCTGCCGGCCATGCAGGTCAGCAACCCGTTTCCGCCGAGCGGCGGGACGATCCGGACTCTGCAGGAGGTATCGCGACGCGGCGAAGTGGTCGAAGCGGTACTGACTGTGGCGCCGTCGGCATCCTTCCGGGTGGGAGGCGAGTCCCGGCC
>CAYMMC010000090.1:0-9187 GCA_964391125.1 uncultured Akkermansia sp. | reverse complement strand
CGGCGCCGCAGCAGTGAGCGCCGCCGAGCCCGATGCCATGAGCGCGGAACTGGTCCTCGCGATCGAGACCTCTTGCGACGAGACCGCCGTCGCCCTCGCGGACGGCGAGGGGCGCCCCCTGGTCAGCCGCGTCGCCTCGCAGATCCGTCTCCACGCGCCCTACGGCGGCGTCGTGCCCGAACTCGCCTCGCGCAACCACAGCCTGGACCTGCGCCCGCTCCTCGACGCGGCGTTCGCCGAGATCGGGGCGTCGCCCTCGGACGTCGCCCTCGTCGCCGCCACTTCGGGACAGGGTCTGGCGAGCTCGCTGCTCGTCGGCGACACGCTGGCGAAGGCGCTCGCGGTGGGGCTGGACCGGCCCTTCTATTCCATCAACCACATGGAGGGGCACCTGCTGTCGCCCTTTCTCAGCCCCCTCCGCGAGATCGTGCCGCACACCGGCCTGATCGTCAGCGGCGGGCACACCCTGCTGGTCGAGGTGCTCGGGGTGGGTCGCTACCGCCTGCTGGGCTCGACCAAGGACGACGCCGCCGGCGAGGCCTTCGACAAAGTCGGGAAGCTGCTGGGCCTGCCCTATCCGGGCGGACCGGAGATCGCGAAGCTGGCGGCGGGGGGGAACCGCGGCGCCTTCGAGTTTCCCCGCAGCATGATCCGGAGCGACGACTTCGACTTCAGCTTCAGCGGGTTGAAGACGGCGGCGCGCTATCGGATCGACCGCCTCGGCGGCGCCCCCCGGGGAGAGGCCCTCGCGGACTTCTGCGCCTCCTTCGAGGAGGCGGTCGTCGACGTCCTCGTCGCCAAGCTACTCGCCGCCTGCCGTCGCACGGGACACCCCCTCGCCGCCGTGAGCGGAGGCGTCAGCTGCAACCGCCGCCTCCGTCGGCGCATCGCCGAGGAGGGCGCGGCGGCGGGGCTGGAGCTTCTCCTCGCCGACGCCGCCTACTCGACCGACAACGCGGCCATGATCGCCTTCGCCGCGGCGGTCCGGCGGAAGGCGGGCTTCCCCCCCTCTCCTCTCGGAGGCGACATCGATCCGAACCTCCGTCTCGCCTGAGTCAAGCGGCGGATATTGGGCCTGCGGCGGACGCGGATGGAGGATTGCGCAAGGGCGGGGCGCTTGCTAGTATGTCGGGCAATCGACGATCCATCGGGCGGAAGCGCCCCGACCTCACCACTCCCTAGAATCATGAGCGAACCCATCCAACCCAAAGAGGAATCCATCTCGCGCCGCCGTTTCGTCTCCGGCGCGGCCACGCTGGGGGCCGCCGCCGCGCTCCCGGTGGAGCTCTGCGCCCAGGTCGCGGGCAGCGACGCGATCAAGGTCGGCCTCGTCGGGGTCGGCGGGCGCGGCTCCGGCGCCATCGTCCAGAATCTCACCGCGAGCGACAGCGCCAAGCTCGTCGCCGTGGCCGACGCCTTCCAGGACAAGATCGACGGCACCGGGAAGCGCGCCGCCGGACTGCCGAGGGTGCAGGAGCAGCTCGAAAAGCTCGGCAAGTCCTCCCAGATCGACGTGCCGAAGAGCCGCCAGTTCGCCGGCTTCGACGCCTACAAGGGCGTCATCGACGAATGCGACCTCGTCGTCATCGCGACGCCGCCCGGATTCCGACCGATCCATTTCGAATACGCGGTGCAGCAAGGCAAGCACGTCTTCATGGAGAAGCCCGTCTGCGTCGACGCCGAGGGCTTCAACAAGGTGATCGAGGCGGCGAAGCAGGCCGACCAGAAGAAGCTGAAGGTCGTCGTCGGCCTGCAGCGGCACTATCAGAAGGTCTACCTCGAGGCCTTCAAGAAGGTCCACGAGGAGAAGCTGATCGGCGAGGTCCGCGGCGGGCAGGCCTGGTGGAACGGACGCCGCCCCTGGATCGTGGCGCGCGAGCCCGGCTGGACGGAGATGGAATACCAGATGCGCAACTGGTACCATTTCAACTGGCTCTGCGGCGACCACATCTCCGAGCAGCACGTCCACAACCTCGACGTGGTGAACTGGTTCGTCAGCGGCGACTCGGAGAAAGGCGGCCATCCCGTCGTCGCCCAGGGCATGGGCGGCAGGGCGGGGACCGAACCGCGCAGCGTCGGCGAGATCTTCGACCACCACTACGTCGAGTTCCGCTATGGCGACGAGCACGGCGGCGCCGTGCTGAACAGCCAGTGCCGCCACATCGAGGGCACCTGGAGCAAGATCGGCGAGGAGATCCACGGCACCGAGGGCGTCCTCCATCTGGCCTCGGGCCGCATCACCGACTTCAAGGGCGAGGTGAAATGGCAGTATCGCGCCCCGCGCGAGGGCGATCCCAACCCCACCCAGGTCGAGCACGACCATCTCCACCGCTACATCCGCGAGAACATCGCCCACAACGACGCCTACTACGGCGCGAAGAGCTCCTTCACCTCCGTGCTGGGACGCCTCGCCACCTACAGCGGGCAGGAGGTGAAATGGGACGAGGCCGCGGCCTCGAACTTCAGCATCATGCCGAAGGAGTTCGACATGAACGCCGAGGCTCCGGTGAAGCCCGGACCGGACGGGAACTACGAGATCGCCATCCCGGGCCAGTGGAAGCTGCCCTGGGCGTGAGGGGCCCTTCGGGTGCCGATCCCTCAAGCGATCTGCGCCGGGCGGCGTGGCCCTCCGAGGTCGCGCGGATCGCTCACTCGCCTCCCCGGGCGGCGTTCTCGCAGCCCTTGATGTCGAGCTTGCCGGAGGCGAGGATGGGGATCTCCGGGACGTCGACGACTTTCTTGGGGATCCAGAGCGCGGGAATGCCGGCTTCGGTCAGCTTGGCCCGCAGCGCCGGGAGGTCGATGTCGGGGTCCGAGCTGAGGAGGACCAGGGCCTCGCCCTTGGCTTCGTCGGGCACGCCGACGATGGCGATGCGGCGCTCGTCCTCGGCGTGTCCGAGGGCCTTGTTCACGAGGTCCTCGACGGTCTCGTGGGGCACCATCTCGCCGCCGATCTTGGAAAAGCGGGAGAGGCGGCCCTCGATGTAGAGGAATCCGTCCTCGTCGAGACGGCCGAGGTCGCCGGTGGTGAACCAGCCGTTCTTGAGGACGGCGGCGGTGCGCTCCGGCTGGTCGAGGTAGCCCTCGAAGATGTTCGGTCCGCGCAGGGAGATCATCCCGGTGCTGTGCAGCGACAGGGGCTCGTGCGTGTCGGGGTCGGTGACGCGGACGGCGACGCCGGGGATGAAGAGGCCGACGGAGCCGAAGCGGCGGTTGGGCAGCACGGGGGCCCGCGAGCCCTCGGGCCTCTCGGCGTCGGGCAGGTTCACGTTCGTCGCGGGCGAGGTCTCGGTCAGTCCGTAGCCCTCCAGGACGGGCTTCCCGAAGCGCGCCTCGAAGGCCTCGGCCACCTTTGCGGGCAGTTTCTCGGCGCCGGTGACGACGTATTTCAGGGGGGCGAGCTGCGCCTTGGTCGCCTTGCGCAGATAGCCGCGCAGGAAGGTCGGCGTGGTGAGGAGGAGGCTGACGGAATGCTCCTCGATCAGCTCGGCGAGCTTCGCGACCTCGAGCGGGCTCGGGTAGGTGACGAGGCTGACGCCCTCGATCATGGGGTACCAGAGGGTCACGGTGCAGCCGAAGCTGTGGAAGAGCGGCAGGGCGCCGAGGATCTTGTCGTTCGCCCTCAGGTCGATGCGGGCGCCGAACTGGTTGACGTTGCCGAGGAGGTTGCGGTGGGAGAGGACCACGCCCTTCGGCTCGCCGACGCTGCCGCTGGTGAAGAGGAGCACGGCCTCCTCGGCGCCGCCCTGCTTCGGCACCTTGAGCAGGGAGGCGAGGAGTCCGGGGGAGAGGAGCTTGGAAAGGGCCAGCCACAGCCCGATGCGGGGCTTGAGCTTGGGGAGGAGCCGGTCGAGCAGGAGGAGCTGGTCCTCCGGAGGCCAGGGGAAGGAGCCCATCTTCCGCACGAAGGGGTCGGCGGTGATGAACTTGTCGAGGCCCGCCTGCCCGATGCAGGACACCACGGCCTTCTCCCCGGCGGTGAAGTTGAGGTTCACCGGCACCTTGCCGGCGAGGAGGACGGCGAGGTTCGCGACGAGGCCGCCCTTTCCGGGGGGCAGGACGATGCCGACGCGCTTCTGCCGGGTCTCCGTCCGAACCACCTTCGAGAGGGCGATGGCGGCGGCGAGGAGCTTGTCGTAGCGCAGGCGCGAGCCGTCGTTCCCGTCCACGATCTCGGCGGAGCGCCCGTGCTTCTTCAAGCCTTTGAGGATCTCCCAGGCCAGGTGGCTCTTCAGGATGGGGCGGACGGAGAAGGCGGCCTCGGCGGCGACGAGGAGATGCTCGGTGTAGTTCGCCAGGTTCGCCGCCTCGCGCTGGAGGGCGTCGCCGAAGGAAAGGACGACGCGCTCGATCTCGGTGCGGCGCTCCGTGCCGAGGGCGGTCTCCTCGGGATGGTCGACGAAGAGCGGGAGGATCGGCGCGCCGAGGCCGGTCAGGTATTTGAGCGTCTCCGAGGGGACGGACAGGGTCTGTCCGGCGCGGGTGTGGGCGAGGCCGGGGACGAAGAGCACGACGCTCCCCTCCTCGAGAATCTGGTGCAGCTCCTTCTTGAAGTCGCCCTGGCGGGCCTCGTCGGGGGAGAATTCGACGGTCCGGGTGTCCTCCTTGCCCAGATGCGCCCTCAGCAGGGGGTCGTAGTCGAAACCGCTGCCGACGAGATGGACGAGCTTGCGCCCCGCGAAGTGCTTTTCGAGATGGAGGAGATCCTGGAAGGCGAGTCGGTTCGGGACCACGAGGATGCCGCCGGTGGGAATATTCGCCTCCCCGTGCAGTTCGAGTGGGTCGCGCTGGCTCATGGCATCGAATGTGGCGTCTTTTGGACGAATTTCGACCCGTTTTCGAGAAATCGGATCGCGCGGAGAGGGCGAGCTTTCCCCTTGCCCCGGCACCGGAGCGCCGTTTGCTTGCCGCCACCGCTCCCCCGAGCGCTTCTTCCTTCGACATGAGACTCCCCGCCGCCCTGCTCGCCTCGCTCGCCCTTGTTTCCCCCGCTGTCGCCGTCGCCGCCGAGACGCCGGAAACGATTTACCTGAACGGAAAGATCGTCACCCTCGATCCCGCCGAGTCCATCGCCGAGGCCCTCGCCGTGCGGGACGGAACCATCCAGGCCGTGGGCGGGAACGCGGAGATCCGCGCCCTCGCCGGTCCCGGGACGGAGACGGTCGACCTGGGGGGGCGCACCGTGATCCCCGGCATCGTCGAGAGCCACTGCCACAGCCTCGGCGCGACCCGGGCGGCCCTGTCCGGCGAGTACCGGGAGCTTCGCAGCATCGCGGAGGTGCAGGACTGGATCCGCCGCCGCGCCGCCGAGGTCCCGTCGGGCACCTGGATCGAAGTGCCGCGCAACGAGATCACCCGCCTCGCGGAGCGCCGTTTCCCCACCCCGGAGGAGCTCGACGCCGCCACCACCGAGCATCCCGTGCTCTTCGTCGCGGTGACCAAGTCCGTCCTCAACTCGCGGGGCTGGCAGGAGATCGGCGTCGTCGATCCCTCCAGCGAGGTCCCCGGCGGCGAGGTGGTGTTCGAAAAGGGCCGCCCCGTGCTGATGCGCGGCGGGCACGCCCTGGTGCGCGGACGCATGCCCAGTCCGCGCCCGCATTCGCCCGAGCGGATCCAAGCCAAGCACGAGGAGCTCGTCGCGGTCTACAACCGCGTGGGCATCACCACCATCTTCGAGCGCGCCACCGACCGGTCCGGCTTCGACTTCTTCCGGCGGCAGGCCCGCGACGGAAGGCTGAACGTGCGCGTCCGCGGCACCTTCCGCTTCTCCGCCAAGGACGCCGAAGGGGTGGAGGCCTACCTCCGGCAGCTGGGAATCGAGCCCGGCGAAGGCGACGACATGGTCCGCGCCGTCTGCCTCAAGATCACCGTGGACGGCGGCATCCACTGGGGCACGGTGTGGCTCAGCGAGCCCCACGGGGAGAGGCGCGCCGCCTTCTACCGCAACCCCGATCCCGCCTACGCCGGGAGCCAGAACTACAGCCCCGAGCAGATGGTGGAGATCTTCGGCGCGGCGAACCGCCGGGGCTGGCCCATGAGCGCCCACGTCACCGGCGACGGCGGGGCCATGGCCGTGCTCCGCGCCGTCGAGACCGTGGCCCGCGACCAGCCCGGCATCCGGGACCGCCGCTTCAACCTGATCCACTGCTACTTCCCCGACGCCGCCATGGCCAGGCTGGCGAAGGAGCTCAACGCCGGGGTCGACACCCAGGCCTACCTCTACTACCGCGACGCCGACTTCATCGCCAAGATCTACGGCCCCGAGTGGGCGGAGCGCTTCATGGGCTTGAACGAATGGGTGCGGGCCGGGGTGCCGGTGGGGCTCAACAGCGACCACATGCAGGGCTTCGACCCCGACCGGGCCATGAACTCCTTCAATCCCTTCCTGATGCTGGACATCGCCGTCAACCGGCGCGACGACCACGGCAACACCTACGGGCCGGAGCAGCGCCTGAGCCGGCTCGACGCGCTCCGCTCCCTGACGGTCTGGCCCGCCTGGCTCAGCTTCGACGAGGACCGCCTCGGCACGCTGGAGGCGGGCAAGCTCGCCGACTTCGTGGTGCTCGACCGCGACTACCTGAGCTGCGAGGCCGACGAGATCCGCCAGATCCAACCGTGGCGGACCGTGCTGGGCGGCCGGACCGTGTTCGCCCAGTGATCCTCCGCCGCCTCGATCCACCGGGCGGGCGGCGGGCCTGATCGCGGCGGAAAAGGACGTGCAGTCCGCGCCGCGCTTCTGGCACAATCGGCGGAAATCCAAACATTCGACAGAGTGCGACCGACGGGACAAGGGAGTTGGATCGGCGCGGCGCTCCTCCTCGGCGCGGCGGCGGCTCCGCCGTGCCCGGCGGCCGACTACCTCCGCGACATCAAGCCGGTGCTGCAGGAGCGCTGCTACGCCTGCCACGGGGCGCTCAAGCAGCAGGCGGGCCTCCGCCTGGACACGGCGGAGCATCTCCTGGCGGGCGGAAAGAACGGCCCCGTCGCGGTGCCGGGAAAGCCGGAGGCCGGCTCCCTGCTGCACCGGCTCACGACCAATGACGAGCACGAGCGCATGCCGCTCGAGGCCGCGCCGCTCCAGCCCCGGCAGATCGCCGCCATCCGGTCCTGGATCGAGGCGGGCGCCCCGGCGCCGCCGGACGAACGCGAGGAGGACGACCCGCTGCGGCACTGGTCCTTCCAGCGGATCGAGCGCCCCCCCGTGCCCGAGGATCCGCCGAAGAAGAATCCCATCGACGCCTTCCTCGCCCGCAAGCAGGCGGCGCTCGGCCTGGTTCCCCAAGCAGAGGAGGATCGCCCTCTGCTGCTGCGCCGCCTCCATCTCGATCTGATCGGACTGCCTCCTACGCTGGAGCAGCTCGACGACCCGCGCGACTATGCGATCATCGCGGACGAACTGCTCCGCAGCCCCCATCACGGAGAGCGCTGGGGGAGGCATTGGATGGACGTATGGCGCTATTCCGACGGCTACGGGCTCGGCGACCAGCTCCGGAACAGCCAGAGGCACCTCTGGCACTGGCGCGACTGGATCGTCGAATCGATCAACGCGGACAAGGGCTACGACCGGATGCTCCTGGAGATGCTGGCCGGCGACGAGATCGCCCCCGACGATCCCTCCGTGTTTCGGGCCACGGGCTTCCTCGCCCGGAACTACTACCTCTTCAACCGCACCACCTGGCTCGACGACACCATCGAGCACACCGGCAAGGCCTTCCTCGGCCTGACCTTCAACTGCGCCAAGTGCCACGACCACAAATACGATCCCGTCGACATGGTCGACTACTACGCCTTCCGCGCCATCTTCGAGCCGCACCAGGTCCGCCTCGATCCGGTGCCGGGGGTGGTGGACTTCGCGAAGGACGGCCTGCCCCGCGTCTTCGACGACCATCTCGACGCCCCGACCTACCTGCATCGCCGCGGCGACCCGGCCCAGCCCGACGAATCGGCGACGATCGCCCCGGCGGTGCCCGCGATGCTGGCGTCCTTCGCCCCGCCCATCGAGCCGATCTCCCTGCCGCGCAGCGCCTGGGCGCCGGCGACGCGGGAGCACGTGCTGCGGGACCATCGCGAGGAAGCCCGCCGCCGGATCGAGGAGGCGGAGCGGGAGCTCTCCGCCGCAGCGGGGGAGAGCGTCCCGATCGCGACGGCGAAGCTCGCCTTGGCCAAGGCGGAGCAGGCGAGGCTGGAGGCCGTCGTCGCCGCCGACACCGCCGCGCTCGTCGCCGTGGACGAGGCCCTCTCCAAGACGGCCTCGCGCCTCGAGGGCGAAGCGATGAAGGCGAAGGCGGAGCTCGACCTGCTGATGCTGGAGGGCAAGGCCGACGAAAAGAAGCGAAAGGCGGCCGAGGAGGCCCTGGCCAAGGCCGAGACGAAGATCGCCGCAGGCGACCTCGCCTACGCGCCGCTGCGTGCCGCCAGGAAAGCGCTCGAGACGCCCGAGCACACGGAGGACAGCTACGCCGCCACCTTCCCCCGGCAGAGCACGGGACGGAGGCGGATGCTGGCGGAGTGGATGGTGTCGCGCGAGAACCCGCTCACCGCCCGCGTCGCGGTGAACCACGTCTGGATGCGGCATTTCGGCGAGCCGCTGGTGGAGACCGTCTTCGACTTCGGCCGCCAGGCGCCGCGCCCCGAACACCACGAGCTGCTCGACTGGCTCGCGGCGGAGTTCATGGAATCGGGCTGGAGCCTCCGCCATCTCCATCGTCTCATGGTCACTTCCGAGGCCTACCGCCGCCGCTCCACCCAAGCGGAGGCCGATCCCGCCACCCTCGCCGCCGACCCGGCCAACCGCCACTACTGGCGCGCCCATCCGCGCCGCATGGAATCCCAGATCCTGCGCGACAGCCTGCTGCGGCTCGCCGGCGCCCTCGATCCCGCCGTGGGCGGTCCTTCGCTCGACCCCAAGGCGCCGTCCTCCCGCCGCAGCCTCTACTTCAAGCAATCCCGCGACGAGCAGGACCACTTCCTCTCCATGTTCGACGACGCCGACATCCTGCAATGCTACCGGCGCGAGGAGAGCATCGTGCCGCAGCAGGCGCTGGCCCTGTCGAACAGCGCCATCTCGCTGGAGATGGCCGGGAGGATCGCCGCCCGGCTCGGCACGGCGCATCCCGGCGCGGACCGGGCCGCCTTCGTAGAGGCGGCCTTCCGGCAGATTCTGGCGTGCCCGGCCGACGCGGCGGAG
>CAYMMC010000089.1:0-9215 GCA_964391125.1 uncultured Akkermansia sp. | reverse complement strand
AGGAGACCGACGCCGAGGTGATCGCCTTCTGCGGCGTCCACTTCATGGCCGAGACGGCCAAGATCATCAACCCGGAGAAGACGGTGGTGCTGCCCGACGCCAACGCCGGCTGCTCGCTGGAGGAATCCTGCCAGCCCGAGGAGCTGGAGGCCTTCCTCGAGGCGAACCGCGAGAAGAACTACTACGTCGTCACCTACATCAACTCCTCGGCCGCGGTGAAGGCCCTCTCGGACGTGATCTGCACGAGCGGCAACGCCGTCCGCATCGTCGAGGCCGCGCCGAAGGACCGGCCCATCCTCTTCGCTCCCGACCAGAACCTCGGCGCCTGGGTCGCGCAGCAGACCGGTCGCGAGATGGAGTTCTGGAAGGGCAACTGCTACATCCACGTCGAGTTCACCCGCGACAGCATCCGCCGCATCAAGGAGGAGCATCCCGGTGCCGTCGTCGTGGCCCACCCCGAATGCACCACGGCGGTCCGCCTGCTCGCGGACGAAGTCTGCTCGACCGAGAAGATGGTCGATTTCTGCCGCAAGACCCCGGCCCGCGACATCATCGTCGTGACCGAGGCCGGGATGCTCAACCGCCTCCGTCGCGAGGTGCCGGGCAAAAACCTCATCCCCGGACCCACCGACCGCTGCGCCTGCGCCGAATGCCGCTACATGAAGCTGAACACCATGGAGAAGCTCTACCGCTGCCTGCGCGATCTCGAGCCCGAGGTCACCCTCGACGAATCCGTCCGCAAGGCGGCCGAGGCCCCGATCCTCCGCATGCTGGAGCTCAGCAAGTAGGCGGCGCCTCCTCCTGCCGCATCCACCTCCCCCCCTCTTCCATTCCTCCCCCTCCATGACCAACTACGCCTGGGACGCCGACTTCACCGCGCTCTTCGAGCGCTGCCTCGCCCGCTACCGCGCCGGGGACGCCGACTTCGAGAGCTACTACTCCGCCGCCGACCTCGCCTTCCTCGAATCGATCGGCTACGGGAAGCGCGAGTTCTTCGATTTCGTCGAGGACTTCGCCCGGGAGGGCGACCCGACCCTCGCCAACGCCATCCTCGTCGCCGGCGTCCGCCGCGACTATCTGCGCGAGGTCATGCGCGGGAAGCGAAGCGAGCGCGTCCTCGACCCGGCGACCCTGCCGGCGAAGACCGCCGAAGTCGAGGGCATGGTCTGGCTCCCCCGCATTCTCGCCAAGGCCCGGGCCAAGCTCCGCGGCGAACTCGATCCCGACACGATGTATGGCTGCGGCGGCGACCGGGCCTTCCTCCGGCGCCACGACATCGCCCCCGCCGACTTCCTCCGCGCGGTGTGGGCCGCCGGGGACGACGACGCCAAGGCGATCGACTACGTGAAGCGAAACCGCAGGGCATGATGGGCGCGCCGGGGAAGATCGCTCCATTCCTCCGGTCCCGAGCGGGCCTCGCCCTTCGGAGCGCGCTGGCGGCGACGCTTCTCGTCCTGCCCCCCCTGGCCGCGGCCCAGGAGAGCCTCGCCGATCTCGCGCCCTTCCGCGAAGGTTGCCGGGCGCTCGCCGACGAGCGCTTCGGGACGGCGGCGGCGCATTTCCGCGAATGCTGGTCCCTGCTGCGGGAGTCCGGGGCCAGCGGCCCCGAAGAGAACTTCGTCGCGGTCCGTCTCCTCGAATCCCTTGTCCGGGACGGCGCCTCCGCCGCCGCCGTGTCGTGGCTGGAGGCCAACCCCGGCTTTCCGGCCCTCCCCGCGACGGACTACTGGATCGCCAGGGCTCTCCAGGACGAGAACCGCTTCGCCGAGGCCGCCGAGCATTACCAGATCCATCTGGCGGCCCGCGCGACGCCCCCGCGCACCGCCGTGATCGACCGGGCGGTCTGCCTCGCCCGCAGCGGCCGGCCCGGGGCCGCCTGCGACCTCGTCGCCGACCTCTCCCCCGCCTCGCCCGAGGAAGCCCTGCGCCTCGCCCAGATCGCCGCCCTCGGCGCCCGCACCGCCGAGGCCCTCGCCTATCTCCCGGACGAGGACGCCGACGCCCCCGGCTGGCGCGACCTGCGCCTGCCCCTCGCCCGCCTGCGCAGCTCCCTGCAAATCGACCTGGGAGACCGGTCCGGCGCCCTCGCGACGATCCTGCGCCTCGTCGAAACCTCGCCCGACGCCGAGGCGGCCCGGCGCGCCCTCCTGCTGCTGGAGGTCCACCTCGACGGGCAACGGCCCGCCGGACTGGCCGATCGCTTCGCCGCCTGGCTGGCGGATCCCGGATTCCCCGGCGGCGAGGCGGCGGAACTCTACCGCCACCTCCTCCTCGACGACGAGCCCGACCGCGCCGAGGCGCTGCGGCGCTTCGCGGCGAAGACCCGGGATCCGGCCCTGAAGCTCGAGGCCCGGCTCCGGCTGGGCGAATCCGGCCAGGGCGAAGAAGAAGAAGAAGAAGAAGAAGAAGCCCCCGCCCCGGACCTGCGCGAGCGGCTCGACTTCGCCCGCGGCGCCGACGCCTATGCCGCAGGGCGATTCGACGAGGCGGTCCGCCACTTTTCAGCCCTCGCGGAAGGCGATGCCGGGGAAAGCGCCGACCGCGACCTCTACAACGCCGCCATCGCCGCCTTGCGGAACGACGATGCGGAGACCTTCTCCGCCATGGTGGCGGGCTTGGCGGCGCACAACCCCCGCTCCACGCTTCTCGCCGACCTCGGCTATCTGGGGGGGCTCTCCCTCGCGGCGAAGGGCGACCCCGGCGCCTTCGGCCGGCTCCATGCCTTCGTCCGCGACCACCCCGGGCATCCCTCCCACATCGACGCCCGCCTCGCCCTCGCCGAGATCCACCTCAACCAGGCCCCCGCCCGACCGCGAGAGGCGGCCGAAATTCTGGAGAGCCTGCGCCTCCTCCCCCTCACCCTGGCGCAAAGCGAACGCCTCGACTACACCACCGTCTGGGCCGGGCAGCTCGGCGGGAACGCCCCCGACCTGCTCAGGAGCGCCGAGGAGTTCGTCGCGAACTGGCCGAGCTCCGACTATCTCGACGAAATCCTGATGCTGCTCGCCTCGGCCCACGGCGCGCGGAAGAACTTCGCCGCCGCGGCCCAGGCCTACCACCGCGTCGCGGACGAATTCCCGGACTCCCCCCACGCCGGGATGGCGCGCTTTCTCGCCGCGAAGGCCTCGCCCCCCTCCGAGGAGACGCTGGCGGCCTGGCGGCGCCTCGTCGAAGCCGGAGGCCCCCTCGCCGAGGAGGCCGGACACGAGCTGGGGCTGCTCCTCCTCTCCCTCGACCGCTTCGGCGAGGCCCGCGTCGAGTTCGGCAGGCTCCTCGAGCACCTTCCCTCCTCCGCTTCGCTCCGCTATGCGGTGATGGCCGACCTCGCCTACTCCCACTACATCGAGGCGATCGCGTCCGACAAGGCGCCCGCCATGCTGGAGGAGGCGGCGAACCGCTTCGCCGTGCTGTCCGGCCTCGATTCCGCCCCGGTCCGGTGGCGCTACAACGCGGCGGTTCGGCGGGGCAAATGCCTCGAGGCCCTCGGCAAGAACTCGGTCGCGCTCGAAATCTACCGCTCCATCGTCGAGGAGACCCGCGGAGGGGACAACGCCGGGACGGCCCTGGCCCCGGAGGAGAACGAATGGGTCTTCCGCGCGGGCTTCGCCGCCATCGGCATCCTCGATCGCGAGGAAAGCTGGGCCGACGCCATCGAGATCGCCGACACCTTGTCCGAAAAGAACGGTCCCCGCGCGATCGAGGCGACGCGGCTGGCGGAGCGCCTCCGCCTGAAGCACTGGGTCTGGGACTGAGCCGACGCGATGCGGCGGCGCGACCTCCGCGCAGGGGCAGGCCGAACGCCTCAGCCGCCCTTCCTCCGGAAGATCGCGACGTGGCGGTCCACCGACTTGCCCGGCGTCGCGAGCGCCCTCGACTCGGGATTGGCCTCGCTGCCGATCAGCTCCCCGCCGAGACGCTGGATCGCCTCCAGGGCGAGCCGATGCTCCTTGTCGAAATAGCTGGTGATGACGAGCCGCCCCTCCTCCCCGAGCTTGGAAAGGGCGTGGTCGAAGATCTCCTCCCAGGCGCGGTCCCCGTCCCAGTAGTTCTGGTGGCGGAGGAAGACCAGATCGAAGTCCCCGCCAAGCTCGCGATGATCCGGCAACTTGGTCGCGTCGCCGACCAGGAACTCGAACTCGCGCGCTCCCCTGCCCTCCTCCGCGCTCCGCCGCCTCCCGAACTTCCTGCCCGCGTCGGCGATCTCCCTCGCCCTCACGTCGATGCCGGTCAGTTTCGCCGACGCGTCGGCGCCGCCCTTCAGTTCGGCCGCGAAGTCGGCGATCACCTCCGCTTCGCGGCAGTCGCCGCAGGCGAGGTCGAGCACGCGCGCCTCGGAGGGAGCGGGCCCGCCCGGTCCGCCGTCGAGACGACGCCGCACCGTCGCCAAGTCGCGTCCCGCGACCTGGCGCAACAGGCGGCGGAGACGACGCAAGTCCTCCTGGTTCGCCATCTGGATCTTCTCCGACATGCTTCAAAAACCGGATCCGGTCCGGCCCGTGCGGACCTCGCCTTCCAGAGCGGCCAAGGTAGGGGCGAAAGGGCCGAGACGCAATCGGCGGAGTCCGTCCTCCGCCTGGAGGGGGATTTTCAGTTGAATCGCCGCGACGAACGGCGAGGTTCCCCTTGCACTCGATCAATGAGCCATCCCGACGACAGCGGCTGCATCGCCTACCTGAAGGCGCTTTCGGACGAAACCCGCTGGGAGATCATGCGACTCCTCGCGAATTCGCCCGAACCGCGGAACCTGGGCGAAATCGCCCGCAGCCTCGGTCTTTCCGCCTACAATGCCTCGCGCCACGTCCGAGTCCTCAACGAAGCGGGGCTGGTGCTGGTCGTCCGCGACGGGCGGTTCAAGCGCATCTCCGTCGCCCCGGAATGGCTGCAGAACTGGCAGAACGCCGCCCCGCGGGGCACGCTCGACCTCGGCTGCTGCAGCTTCGATTTCTCCAAGGCGGCGGGGACTCGACCCACCACCCGACACCCGTGAGCTCGGAGCCCGATAGGATGCGCTACGGCATGATCGGCGACGACCGCGCGTCTCCGATCGAAAGGCTGGAGAAATACGCCGGCGAGGTGGATTGGTCCTATCTGAAGCCGCATTTCGGCACCGGCGCCCTCGTCTGGGTCGACCCGTCCCTCGATCTCGTGGAGGTCGGCGCCGCCTTCTCCGACGACGACGCGGAACAAGTCCGGGCCTGGCGACGGGCGGGCGACCTCGTCAGCCCCTCCGAGCCCCACGCCGCCCATTGGGAGGCGACGGACGCCCGCTTCCTCGCCCTCGTCGTCTCGCCCTTCGTGCTGATCCAGCCCCTCAGCTGATGCCGCGCTCGGAGGCGGCGACGAAGTCGATGAGCAGGTCGATCTCGCGGCAGCGATCCGGCCAGGAGCGGAGGATCTCGAGGGATTCGCGATAGTTGCGCTGCTCGCGGTAGAGAATGCGGTGGGCCCGCTTGATCGAGGCGACCGTCTCCTCCGCGAAGCCCCGGCGCCCCAGGCCGACGGAATTGATGGCGCGGACCTTCGCGGGATTCCCGTCGGCGATCATGAAGGGCGGCACGTCCTGCACGACCTTGGAGCAGCCCCCGGTGATCGCGTGCGCCCCGATGCGGCAGAACTGATGCACCGCCGTGAGTCCGCCCATGACGGCGTGGTCGCCCACGACGACGTGGCCGGCCAAGGTGCCGTTGTTCGAGAAGACGACGTGGTCGCCGACGACGCAGTCGTGCGCGATGTGGCTGTAGGCGAGAAAGCTGCCGTGGCTGCCCACGACGGTGCAGGATCCGGGCGAGGTGCCGCGGTTGACGGTGCAGAACTCGCGGAAGACGTTGCCTTCGCCGATCTTGAGATGGGTCGGCTCCCCCGCGTATTTCAAGTCCTGGGAGCGTTGCCCGATGGAGGCGTAGGGAAAGAACTCGTTGTTCGCCCCGATCTCGGAGGGGCCGGCGAGGACGACGTGGCTGTGGAGACGGCATCCGTCGCCGAGCCGGACCCCCGCGCCGATCACGCAGTAGGGCCCGACGGCGATGTCTCCGCCGAGCTCCGCCTTCGGATCGACGATCGCCGTGGGATGGATCTCGTTCGCCATTTCCTCACTCGTGACCCGTGACCTCTCAATCCATCAGGGCGAACTTCAGCTCGCCTTCCGAGGTCGTCTCCCCGTTGACGCTGCAACGGCATCTGGCCTGGCCGATGTTGCGCCGGACCTTGAGAATTTCAGACTCGATCACGAGGGTGTCGCCGGGAAAGACGGGCTTGCGGAACTTCACCCCGTCAGCGCTCATGAAATAGCCGATCTTGCCCTGGTTCTCGGGCTGGCGGAGCAGGGAGATGCTCGCGACCTGGGCCATGGCCTCGACCTGAAGCACCCCGGGCATGACCGGATGTCCGGGGAAATGCCCCTGGAAGTAGGGCTCGTTGATCGTCACCTGCTTCACGCCGGTGCACTTGAACTCGCCGTCGAAGCCGACGATGCGGTCGACCATGAGGAAGGGGTAGCGGTGCGGCAGGACTTTCTGCACCTCGATGTTGCTCATCACCCCCTCCCCCGTGGGGATGCTGACCGAGGGAACGGCGGCGAGCGCCTGGGCGTAGGTCTTGGCGAGCTTTCCCGCCATCTCCGTGTTCGGGCCGTGGCCGGGCTTCACGGCGATGACGTGGCCCATGATGCGCTTTCCGCTCAGCATCAGATCGCCGACGAGATCGAGGATCTTGTGGCGGGCGAACTCCTCGGGATGGCGCAGCGCCTCCTTGCTCATCACCGAATCCCCCTTGATGACGATGGCGTTCTCCAAGCTGCCTCCCTTGATCAGCCCCTTCTCCAGGAGCGGCTGCACGTCCTCGTAGAAGACGAAGGTGCGGGCGTCGGCGATCTCCCTCTCGTAGATCTCGGGAGTGATCTCGGTCGAGTAGAATTGGGTCATGCGTCCCTCCGGTCCCACCTGGGTGCAGGAGACGCGGAAGCTCTTGTCGGGAACGATGGTGACGAGGGAGCCGCCGGCGGTCTCCAGGTGGATGGGCTCGCGGATCTCGAAGACGCGGCGGTTCTTCTCCTGCGCGACGATGCCCGCCTTCTTGATGCAGTCGACGAAAGGCCGGGCCGAGCCGTCGCCGATGGGCGGCTCGTTCGCATCCATCTCGATGATGGCATTGTCGACCCCCATGCCGACGAGGGCGGAGATGACGTGCTCCACGGTATGGACTTTCACCGACCCCTCGGCCAGGGTCGTGGCCCGCTCGACCGTCTGCACCTTGGAGACGTGGGCGTCGATGAAAGGCTTGTCGGGCAGGTCGACGCGGCGAAACTTGATCCCCGTGTCCGCCGGGGCCGGCGTCATCGTCAGGGTGACCTGCTCGCCGGTATGGAGAGAAGTGCCCGTCAGGGCGGCGGAGGACGCGAGGGTTTGTTGTTTCGGGGCCGACATGGAAGAGCTGAGTCCGGGAAGATTCGGAAAAGGGGAACCTCTAGCGCAAATGCGGGGATAGTCCAGCATTTATGGCCCCGGTCGGCCCGCCCCTGCGCAGGGGCGGAACCCGGGCGTCCGCTCCGACGTCGGGCGGGCTCGCGCCGACGCGGGGCCGCAGCGGTCCCGTCAGGGAGACGGTCGCCAGAGCGCCCGCGCGACTACAGCGCGAAGGCCTTGTCCATGCCCGCCGACACCCCCTTGAGATGGGCGAGATCGCCCCCCTTCACCTCGGCGGCGCACCAACCGTGGAATCCGGTCTCCAGCAAGGCCTTCCGCACGTCCGCGTAGTCGATGTCCCCTTCGTCGATCGCGGTGAACCGCTCCTCCGCCCGGGAGTAGCCTTTGATGTCGAGCTTCACGATCCGCTTGCCCAGCGTGCGGATCCAATCGCCCGTGTTTCCGAATTTCCAGTGGTTTCCGATGTCGAACTGCATGCCCACCCAGGGCGAGGAGAAGGCGTCGATGTAGGCGGCGAACTGCTCGGCGCTCTGGCCGACCCCGCCCTGGGGATCGTAGCAGAACTCGTTCCAGACGTTCTCGACGGCGATGCCGACCCCCAGCCGGGCGGCCAGAGGAAGCGCCCGGGAGATGTTCTCGACGCTGCGTTCCCACACCTCCTCCTGGCTTCCGTCCTTCCCGTGGCCGACCACGAGCAGCACGGTGTGCCCGCCCACGGCATGGGTCGCCTCCAGGGCGCCGAGCAGCGACTCCAGCGCCTGCGCCCGCACCGCCGGGTCCGGGTCGGAGTGGCGAATCTTCCAGTGGTCCGCGCAGACCGTCCCATCCACGGGGATCCCCGACGAGGCCACCGCCTCCTTCGCTTCGGAGATGTCGTAGCCCGGCGCGTTCAGCTCGACCCCCTCGAAGCCCGCCTCCTTCGCGATGGCGAACTTCTCGGGCAGGTTCGCCCCCTCCGAGATCATTCCGATCTTCAGCGTCTTGTAGAGCCGGCCCCGCAGCGTCCCCTCCGGGCTCGGCGCCGCCGATGCCACGGCGACGGGTAGGGAGGCGAAAGGGAGCGCGGCCGGAAGAGCGGCCCCTGCGGCGAAGAAGCGACGTCGGGAAATGAAGGACATGCGCCACTGACGCCAGTTTCAAAGGGCTAGTCAAGAAGGCGTTGCGGAATTCGCCGCCGATATCGCGCCATGCCGCCGAGGCTGGGGGCCCGCCTCGCCTCCGTCGCGCGCGAGCGCCGATCGGAATTGGGCACAAAAAAACCGCCCTGCGAACAGGGCGGTTTTTTTTAACCTGGCGGCGACCTACTCTCACATGGCCTGTCGCCACACTACCATCGGCGCTACAGCGTTTCACTTCCGGGTTCGGAATGGAGCCGGGTGGTTCCACCGTGCTATGGCCACCAGAGTCCCGCGCCCGCCTTGATCGGGCGCGGACCTCCGGCGGCCTCCGTTCTGGAGGCCTCTTCTGATTGCCGAAAGCAGAATCTCTGACAACTGCATATAAGGAAAACGACGACCGCGTTCGTAGAAAAGACCGAAACAAGCCAGACGGATGATTAGTACTGCTCAGCTGAATCCGTTACCGGACTTATACCTGCAGCCTATCGACGTGGTAGTCTTCCACGATCCTTCAGGGAGAATTCATCTTGGGAATGGCTTGACGCTTAGATGCTTTCAGCGCTTATCCAGTCCGCACATAGCTACCCAGCCGTGCCCCTGACGGGACAACTGGTGCACCAGAGGTGCGTCAAACCCGGTCCTCTCGTACTAGGGCTTGAACCCCTCAATTCTCCTA
>CAYMMC010000088.1:0-9300 GCA_964391125.1 uncultured Akkermansia sp. | reverse complement strand
ACACCTTCGTCCGACGCGGCGGCTTCTCCAGGGAGACCGCCATGGAGTGGCTCGAGAAACGTTCCGGCAGCGGCATCATCGACCAGGAGATCGCCCTCTCCCTCCCCGAAACGCGAGTCCTCCACGTCCACTCGGCGCCGATCCGGGACCTGCGCGGCAGCATCGTCGGACGGGTCTGGAGCACCCGCGACCTCACCGAGCGGAGACAGCTCGAAGAGGGCCTCCGCCAGTCGCAGAAGATGGAGGCGGTGGGCCAGCTCGCGGGCGGCATCGCGCACGACTTCAACAACCTCCTCGCCGGCATCCTCGGCAACCTCGCCCTCGTGAAGATGGAGATCGGGGAGCGCGCCGAGGGCGAAGCCGGCGAGAGCCTCGCGCACGCCATCAAGGCGGGAGAGCGCGCGGCGGAGCTTGTGAAGCAGCTCCTCGGCTTCTCCCGCCGCAGCCGGATGGATCTGCGGCCCTGCGACGCCAACCTCGTCCTCGCCGAGGTGCGCGACATCCTCTCGGCGACCATCGATCGCCGCATTCGCGTCGAAGTCGAGCTCGAGCCCGCCCCGTGGCGCGTCATGGCCGACGTGGGCATGCTCGGCCAGGTCATCATGAACATGGCGGTCAACGCGAAGGACGCGATGCCGAACGGCGGCACCCTGCGGCTCCGCTCCAGCAACCGCGCCCTCTCCGCCGCCGATCTGCGAGCCCATCCCGAGGTGATGCCGGGCGAGTTCGTCTGCCTCACCGTCGAGGACGAGGGCGAAGGCATCCCCCCCGAGGTGCAGGCGAAGATCTTCGAGCCCTTCTTCACGACGAAGGAACCCGGCAAGGGCACTGGCCTCGGCCTCGCCACCAGCTTCGGCATCGTGAAGCAACTCGGCGGCTGGATCGACTTCCGGTCCGCGCCCGGCGAAGGCACCCGCTTCGACATCCACCTGCCGCGCAGCACCGCCGCCGAGGCGAGCGACTCCACCGCCCTCCTCCCCGTGGTCGGAGGCGAAACGACGCTGGCCTCCTCCCGCCGGGGCGAGACCATCCTCCTGGTGGACGACGAGACGCTCGTCCGCCGCATCGGACGGACGCTGCTCTCGAAACTGGGCTACGACGTCCTCGAGGCTTCCGACGGCCTGGAAGCCCTCGAAACATGCCGGACCCAGGGCGACCGGATCGACCTGGTCCTGCTCGACCTCACCATGCCCAACCTCACCGGCAAGGAGACCTTCGCCCGCCTCCAGGAGACCCTCCCCGAGCTGCCCGTGCTGATCTGCAGCGGATACCTGGTCGACCTGAACGAGTTCACGAGGGAATGCGGCGCCTGCCCGGACGGCTTCGTCCAGAAGCCCTACCGCTTCGAGGAGATGGCCGACATGGTGCGCCGGACGCTGGACCGCCACAGCCAGGCGGCCTGACGCGGTCTGGCGACTCCAGTTTTCCCATCGGGTCGGACGGGCACGGGAAGGGAGCCGCCCTCCTCCCCCCTTGCAGCGCCGGGGCTTGGGAAAGCCCCGTTCCTTGAGGCCCCGCGTCCGTCCGGGAGAACCAAGGAAGGGCGCTTTCCCAAGCGCCCCCCACAAGCCCGACCCTTGTCCCGACGCCCGCGGGCACGGTCCTCAGGAGACCGGAGCCACCTCCCCCTGCCCGCCGTCGTCCCACCGGCGCATCCGCAGGGCCTCGGCGGCCGCGTTGACTTCCGCCTCCTTCTTGCTCCCCCCGGCTCCCTGGCCCAGCGACATCCCCTCCCAGCGGACCTCGGCGACGAAGGATTTGAGGTGGTCGGGGCCTTCCTGGCTGACGATGCGGTAGGTGGGGCTGGTCGGGGCGATGGCCTGGAGGCATTCCTGAAGCTCCCCTTTCGGATTCATCTCCTCGGATTGCGCGAGCGTCCTCTCGATGAGCTCGCCGAAATTTCCGAAGAGAAAGCCGCGGGCCGCGGCGAAGCCGCCATCGAGGTAGATCGCTCCGGCGAGGGCCTCGACCGCGTCGGCGAGATTCGAGGGCCGCTTCTTCCCCCCGCTGGCCAGCTCGCCCTTGCCGAGCAGGAGATGGTCGCCGAGTCCGATGTGGTTCGCGAAGAGGCAGAGCGCCTCGCGGGAGACGAGCCGGCTGCGGCGCTTCGTGAGCCGTCCCTCCCCCTCGCCGGGAAAGCGGCGGAAGAGCTCCTCGGTCAGAACGAGCTGGATCACGGCGTCGCCCAGGAACTCGAGACGCTGGTTGTCGGGGTGGCGCCGCCGGTTCTCGCAGGCGAGGCTGGGATGGGTGAGGGCCTCCGAGAGGAGGGGGCGATCAACGAAGCGGTAGCCGATCACGGCTTCGATCGATTCCATGTCGGGGAAGGGCGCGGCTCGCGGAGCCGGGAGAGAAGGTGGGGTGGCTGACGGGGATCGAACCCGCGACAACCGGAATCACAATCCGGGGCTCTACCACTGAGCTACAGCCACCATCGCGATGGGTCGACCGCAGGCCGAACCGGGAGTGACAGTAGGCCAATGCCCTCCCATTTCAACGTAAAATGAGGTCCCTTGCAAAATCTCCGCCTTCGCCCATCCTGAAGGGAAACCGACCATGCCCCCCGACCTCGACCCAGACTGGCGCCCCGTCGCCTTCAAGGAATGGCAGCTCGTCGCCGACGCCATCGCCGACGGCGAGCAGAGCGTGCTGCTGCGCAAGGGGGGGATCTCGGAGGGCAAGGCCGGCTTCCAGTGGCTGCACCGCCGCTTCTTCCTCTTCCCCAGCCTCTTCCACGAGCAGGCCGAGCAGGTCCTCCCCCGCCCCGACGGATCGCCGCGCTCCTGGGAGCGGCCCGACGGACTCGCCGAGGACGACGTGGTCTTCGGCGTCTACGTCGAGACCCTCGCGACCGGTCGGATCGCCGACTGGGACGAAGTGCGCCGCCTCGCCCCCTACCACATCTGGAGGGAGGAGATCGTGCGCGACCGCTACGACTGGGGCGACGAGCCCGGCATCGCCTGGGCCGTCGTCCGCGCCTGGCGGCTGCAGGAGCCCTGGATCCTCAAGGACCGAGCCAGTTTCGGCGGCTGCCGCTCCTGGTTCGGTCTGCCCGCGAGCGAAGGCGGGGGCTGGCCCGACCGGCTCGCCGGGGCGGAGGAGGTCGCGCCGGCCTGCGACCGGCCCGATTGGCTGATTTAAGGCGCTCCAAGCTTTAAGATTGGCAAAGGGCCGAGGGTGCGGTTTCATAGGGTGCGCCGCTCCGACGGCATCCCTCCCTGTTCCGCCATGCTCCCCGAAGTCGAAAAGCTCCTCCGCGTCCAGCATCACGATCAACGGATCAAATCCATCGACAAGGAACTCGCCGGCATCCCGGTGGAGGCGGAGGACATCCGCAGCCGCCTCGACTCCGACCGAAAGGCCCTCGACGACGCCAAGGCGGAGATGCAGCAGACCGAGGTGGCGATCAAGACCCTCGAACTGGACGCCGAGACACGCCGCGGCACCATCGGCAGGCTGAAGGTGCAGCAGTTCGAGACGCGCAAGAACGAGGAATACCAGCGCATGGGCCTAGAGATCGAGCGCTACCTCGGCGAAATCGCGGCTTTGGAGGACCGGCAGATCGAGCTGATGGAGAAGGCCGAGGCACAGAGGCAGGCCATCGAGACGGCCCGCGCCCGGTTCGAGGAGGACGAGTCCTCGGTGAAGGAGGAGCTGGAGGACCTCGACGCCCTCGCCGACAAGCTCCGGGCCGAGCGCACCGGCGAGCTGGAGGAGCGCGGCCGGCTCGCGGCGGAGGTCGACGGCGGCGTCCTCGACAACTACGTTCGGCTCTTCAAGTCGAAGAACGGGATGGCCGTGGTCGGACTCGTCGACGACGTCTGCCAGGGCTGCCACATGAAGGTCGTCAAGTCGACCATGATCGAGGTGAAGACCGAGCAGCACCTCGCCCACTGCGAGAACTGCGGCCGCATCCTCTACTGGTGGACCGACGACAGCGTCGGCAGGAACCGGGGGGATTACTGATGGCATTCCGCCGCCTTGGATCGCGCCGATCGCCCGGGGCGAGGTTCAGAACGCCCCTCCCGCCCGCAGGGAGAGGCTGCCGATCCGGAATCGGGCGCTCCCGTGGTCCTGCCCCGGCCCGCTCGTCATGGCGCGCCCTCCCGGCGCGGATCGTCCCTTTTATCGCCGCAGCGCGAGCAGCTCCAGCACGCTCGGCAGAATCTGCGCGTAGGTGCGGTTGCGTCCGGCCCGGTTCAGGATGTCGGCGACGAGGAAGGCGTCGTGGAGGCGGCTGGCGGGCAGCCAGTCCTCGTCCGTCGCGCCTCCCCGATGCTTGGTCAGGGTGCGGAGGAAGTCCCGGGTCTGGCAGCGACTGACCTCGACGCGGGTTCCGCCGAGGTCGAAGTCGATCTCCACCGTGCCGCGGCGCCCGGGGTCGAGCTCGGCGAGGCGGATGCGGAAATCCTGGCGCAGCCCCTTTCTCCCCGGCTGGCAAACGATGTCGCGCGACGAAGAGCCGTTGCCGTCGATCACCGAGCCGAGACGTCCCGCGATCCAGGCGGCGAGGTAGAGTCCGCTCATGCGATGGCCTTTCGCGCAGCGGATGGACACCTCGGAGAGCGATCCCAGCTCCCGCGCGACGAAGGGCCGGTCGAAGGCGTTCGCCACGGCCTGCCGGATGCCGTTGAGCCGGGTGAAGGCGAGATCGTGCATGACGAAGGGGGAGGGCTCGGCCCGCTGGCAGTCGAGAAGGCGCAGGAGCTGGTTCCGCGGCGACTCCCAGCATTCGCTGTCGTAGAGGAGGCGGTCGACGCGGGAATAGAGCCTCTCCTCGAAGGCGTCGGAGAACTCGCCCCGCCACCAGAAGGCGAGGGGCAGGTCCGAATCGAGGTTCGCCAGGACGACGTTCCGCAGCAGCCCGGGCGAGCGCCCTGCGAGGAAGAAGCTGATCTGCTCGGTGCAGACGGTCTTCGCCCCGCTCCGGTCGACCTGGCAATGCGCCTGCACCCAGGCGCGGGCGCCGGATTCCGAGGAGCGCGTGTCGGCGTGGATGAGGAGCGAGCGGCAGGCCGTCTCGTTGGTGAGTTCGGCGAGGATCCCGGCGTCGCGCTCCAACTCGTCCGGATTCTCGTTGTAGAGGGCCAGGTTGATGAGCGAGGCCCGGGCCAATCCCCCCTGCGGGGAATCGTCGCCGGCAAAAAGCGCCTGGAGGGCCTTTTCGATGCGGGTCAGTCCGACCTCCTGCCCGAGCCGGGCGAAGGCGGGATGCGGGAGGGGCGGGGCGGCGGTGGTCATCCCTCCGAGGATAGCCCATTTTTCCCGGTGGAAAAGAGAATCGGTCTGGAGAAAGGTTCCCGGCCTCTCCGCCCGGCTCCGCCTACCATTCCCGATGACCCCCAGCACCCGCGTCCACCGTCTCGACAACGGCATCCGTCTCGCCACCGTCTCGATGCCGCACATGGCCAGCGTCTCGATGGGGATCTGGACCGGGGCGGGCAGCCGCCACGAGACCTCCCGCGAGCACGGCATGGCCCATTTCGTCGAGCACATGCTCTTCAAGGGCACGGCGGGACGCTCCGCCGAGGAGATCTCCCGCCACATCGAGAGCGTCGGCGCCTCCATCGACGGCTTCACCGTCGAGGACCACACCGCCTACCAGGTGAAGGGCCCGGCGGACCGCTTCGAACGCCTGTTCGAAGTGCTGTCGGACCTCTACCGGAATCCCGTCTTCGACCCCGCCGAGATCGACTCGGAGAAGCAGGTCATCCACGAGGAGATCGCGATGGTCCACGACCAGCCCTCCCAATATCTCGACGATCTCATCAGCGAAGCCGTCTGGGGGCGCGAGCATCCCCTGGGGCGCTCCATCACCGGGACCGAGGAAAGCCTCCAGCGCTTCCGCCGCGCCGATGTCGGGGCCTTCCACAGCCGCGCCTACTGCGGCCGGCACACGGTCGTCTCCGTCGCGGGCAACATCGACCACGGGGCGGCCGCGGACATCGTCGCCGCCCGTCTCGGGGACCTGCCCGCCGGGGAGACGCTCCCTTGCGAGCCGGCCGGACCACCCCAGCCCCAACATCGCTTCCACGAAGACGGCGGGCAGGAGCAGAGCCATCTCGCCCTTTCCTTCCGCAACGTCGACCGCCACGATCCGACGCGCTACGCGCAGAAGCTGCTCAACGTCGTCCTCGGCGAGAACATGAGCTCGCGTCTCTTCCAGGTCATCCGCGAGCAACGGGGCCTCTGCTACGAAGTGCAGAGCGACCTCGTCAGCTTCGCCGACGCCGGCGCCCTCCAGATCTACCTCGCCCTCGGTCCGGAGAACCTCACCAAGGCGCTCCGGGCCATCTCCTCGATCATCGAGGACCTCCGCGCCCGGGGCGTCCGCCCCGACGAGCTGGAGGAGGCGAAGTCCTTCGTCATCGGACAGAACCGCATCAGCCTGGAGAACACCTCCTCGCAGATGATGTGGGCGGGCGAGTCGCTGCTCTACTTCGACGGCTGGATGGATCCCGAGGAGGCCCACCACCTCCTCGGACGCACCACCCTGGAGGAGGTCCACGCCGCCGCCCGCAACACCTTCGACTCGGACACTCTCTGCTCGGCCGTGATCGGTCCCGCCGAATCCCGCAGCCGCCTCGCCCAGTGGCTGGAGAGGTAGGGCATCCCGGCGGACGCCCCCCGATGCCGCCAGCGCCGGGGCTTGGGAACGCCCCGCTCCTCGAGACCCCGCGTCCGCGCGGGAGAACCAAGGAGGGGCGCTTTCCCAAGCGCCCTCGGAAGCCCGGCGTCCATGGGCAAAGCGGCCCGCACACTAGCGCACGCCGTCTGGCGCCTGCTCCGCGAGAGATTTCAGAATCTCCAAGGCGATCGCGCGGTTGCCGAACTCGGTCGTGTGGACGGCGTCCTTGGTGTAGAGGCGGCGCTTTTCCGGATGACTCCGCGTCGGGCCGTAGAGGTCGAGGTAGTCCGCGCCGGTCTCCTCGGCCACTTCCCGGGCGATGGCGTTGAACTTCTCCAAGGCCTCCGGCTGGCCGAAGAGATTGTGCGCCTTGCCCGCCTGACGCCGCTTTTCCGCCGTTTCCCGGGTGATCTCGAAGACGGAGGAGGTCGCCGAGAGCACCGTCACGCGGGCGCCGGTCTCGCGCCGGATCCGCCGGATGACCTCGCCGTAGGCGCGGCGGAACTCGTCGGGCGCGACGAAGGCGTCCCGGTAGTCGCTGGCCGAGGAGAGCTTGCTGTCGTTGTGCCCCAGGAAAAGGAAGACCCGGGTGGGCTTGGGGCGCAGGGACAGCACGTCCTCGTCCAGCCGGGCCTCCACCCGCACGATGGTGTCCCCGCCCACGCCCGCGTTGGTGACGGCCACGCCCTCGCCGAGACGCGCTTGCAGCGCGGCCCGCAGGATCGCGACGTAGTTCGTCTCGGGCAGGAAGGAAGTCAGGCTGTCTCCCACGAAGACCAGGTGGCTCGGAGCCTCCACCTTGGCCCGCGCGGCCAGGGCGGCGGTCTCGGGGTCCACCAGGGCCGGCGCCGCTTCATCGGACGCGGCGGACAGCGTCCCGGCGAGCAGCGCCGCCGCCGACAGGACGGCGATCCGGACGGCGACGCCCGGCGAGGACGGCGCCGGGGATCGGCGAGGCTCCGGAATTGGCGAGGATGCGTCCATGGCTGTCGTTGCCGCCCCCCTTCCAGCAGCCGGGAGCGAGGACAGGCGCTCAATGGCCGCCCAGGTTCTGGGCTTTGTAGCCGCCCCTCGACTTGAAGTAGAAGAAAAGAAGCAGATAGCAAACCAGCATGAAGGCGGGGAAGGCCGCCATGCTCGCCAGCGCCTTCTGGGCACTGCCGGCCTGGGCCTTCTCGAGCGCTCCGGCGATGCCCGCCCGGTCCGCTTCGGGAGCGTTTTGGATTCGTTCGTCGAGCGCGGGCTGGTTCAGGGTGTTGTAGTGGATGATCTCGTAGATGCTCTTCTTTTCGAGGACTTCGTCGACCAGAATTCCATCCTGGACCAGGCCGGGGACCTTCGCCGCCTCGGGCGCGGCCGCGACCGCTTCGATCGCCTTGTCGGACTGGAGGGCGCCGATGTAGGGAAACCCGAGCAGGCCGACCGCCATCATTCCGATCCCGGAGATCGCGTTCAGCGTCAGGGCGCCGCCTTTGGGCGTCTGCTCGGACACGATCCCCAGCATGGTCGGCCAGAAGAAGGTCTTGCCGAGGGCGTAGAGCGTGGCCGCGCCGAAGATGACCGCGACCCCCTTGGCCCCGGAGAGGGCGAAGAGGCCGGCGATGGCGAGAACGGCGCTGAGGATGAGGAGGCCCAGCGGGGAGAGCTTGTGGACGATGGGGCCGGCGAAGAAGCGCAGCACCATCATGATGACGGACGTGTAGACGAGGATCCAGCCGCCGTGGAAGGTCACGGCCTCGGCCATGATGCCCGAGATCCAGCCGTCCGTGCCGATCTCGGTGGTCGCCAGCGGCATCATGACGACGATGAGGAAGACCATGAGGGGGCGCCCGAGGCTGCGGGTGTAGAGCCCGAAGGCGGCGACGAGGGCGACGCCGGTCGCGACGAAGAGCCACTTGGGCCCTTCCGGGAAGAAGTCCATGAGCTGGAGCGTGAGGAGGAAGCCGACCACCGCGGCGCCGAGCGTCCCGAACTCCGACAACATGTCGCGGTAGCTGACCCCGGCGGCGACGCGCTCCTGCACGGGGAAGGTCTCCTTGATCAGCATGAGGAAATAGATCAACGCCGGAACCGCGATGACGCCGAGCTTGTATTCCCAAGGCGTGCTGCCGAGCAGGATCGTGATGATGCCCGCCACGACGAGGCCGCCGGGCCAGCCGGCGTGGAGGATGTTCAGCCACTTCGTCTTGTCCTTGTCGAACATCGTCGCCACGACGGGGTTGATGAACGCCTCCACCGTTCCGTTGCCGAGGGCGAGGACGAGGCCCCCCCAGAAGATCATGCGTCCGGCCAGTTCGGGATTCTGCCCGGCGATCTTCAAGGCGGCGAAGCCGACCACCGCCCAGACGAACTGGCAGACGAAGGCGAAGATCATCGAAAATTTGTAGCCCACCTTGTCGATGATGAGGCTGAAGAGGATGATGCTGACCGCGAAGGGCCAGATCTGGATGCCCTTGAAGCGGCCCACCTGCGCCGGGTCGAGGTGGAGCAGGCCCTCGGTGATCGCGACGTCGTCGAGAAGGAACATCCGGGTGATGAAGCCGAACGCGGTCGTGATCAGGGCGATGAAGCAGCCCCAGAACAGGGCCTTCGAGGGTTTTTGGTCGCTCATGGGGTGGTTGGTGAGGATCGAAGGCGGCTCCGGCGCGGAGGATGGAATGCCGGAAGAGGGG
>CAYMMC010000087.1:0-9356 GCA_964391125.1 uncultured Akkermansia sp. | reverse complement strand
AGCAGCCAGGACTTCATCTCGCCGAGCACGGGGAACTTCTCGAACACGGGGCGCTCGAGATCGTTGACCATGGCCCCCCAGGGGAGTTCCTGCGGCCCGTAGGAGAAGCCCGCGTGCTCCACCGATTCGGCGTAGCGGCGGTAGGCCCACGAGGCGGCGATGCCGAAGGCGGGCTTGTGGAGAAGGATCCGCAGGGGCGGAGGCGATTCGCCGGGAGGGAGCGGCTCGACGATCTCTCCCCGACCGCGGCAGTCGCAGGCGCGGTCGTGGACGAAGAAGGGGACGTCCGATCCGACGGTCGCGCCCACGGCGGCAAGCTCGGGGACGGACAGCCCGAGCGAGGCCATTTCGTTGAGCGCCCGCAGCACCGCCGCCGCGTCGCTGCTGCCCCCGCCCAGCCCGGCCCCGTGGGGAATGCGCTTCTCCAGATCGATGGCAAGGCCCAGACGGCTTCCGGTCCGGGCCTCCAGGGCGCGCACCGCCCTCGCGACGAGGTTGTCCTCGCCCGTCGGCAGGGAGGGGTCCGAACAGCGGACGACGATTTCTCCGTCGCCCCGCCAGGTCAGCCGGAGCCGGTCGGCGAGACCGAGCGGAACCATGCGGGTCTCGATCTCGTGGTAGCCGTCATTGCGCTTGCCGAGGATGCGCAGCCAGAGGTTCGTCTTGGCGGGGGCGGAGATCTCGCGGACTTCGCCCCGGTCTGGGAAGGATGCGCTCATGCCGTGGCCCAACCGATAAAGGCGAAGAGGCGTCCCGTCCTCCCTTTTTCGATCCGGTAGCTGTAGTAGCGGGAGAGATCGCTGCCGGTGCAGGCGCCGCAGTCGTGGACCTGCGCGGGAGGGACGCCGGCGGCGGCGCAGTCGGCGACGATCTGCGCCGCGAAGTCGATCTCGTAGGCGGGCGGACGGATGCAGGGGGCGAGCTGGACGACGAGACTGGCGGGCTCGGTGCCGTAGACCTCCCGCATCCTCGCGATCGTCGCTCCCACAATGCCGAGCTCGGTCCCCTTCTTTCCCGAATGGGCGATGCCGCCGACCCGGCGCACCGGGTCGGCGAAGAGCACCGCCCCGCAATCCGCGACCCAGACGCCGAGGAACTGTCCTGCCGTGCCGGTGACGAGGGCGTCGGTCGCGGGAAAATGGACCCGGGCGGGAGATGCGCCCGCCACCGTTCCGACCCGGGCGCCGTGGACCTGATCTCCGGTGGCGAGCTGCCCGCGCCTCACGCCGCATTCGCCGAGAAGGCCGTCGTGGAAGGGCTCGAGCCGGGCGAGGGCCTCCTCGCGTCCGCAATCGACGTCGATGTCCGGACTGCGGAGGAGGAAGCCGTGGACGAGGCCCGGAATGGCGGCGAGGGCGGGGAAGGTTTCGATGTAGGGGGAGTCGGGCATCCCCCTGAGAGAAACCGCATCCGCGCCGGAGTCAAGCGGTGGCCGCGGGATCTCGATCAAGGACGACCGACGGCTTGCGGCAAGGGAAGGCGGTCTTGGCTCAGAGCGCCTGCACCTTCAGCCGGCTTTTCGCGACCCGTCCGCTCTTCCGGTCCACCGCGACCACTTCGTGCTCGCCGGGCTCCAGCACCAGCCAGCTCTCGCCGTCCTCGCTTTCGACGGAGAGGCTCCCGCTCGACCATTCGATCTCCTCCCTGCCGCTTCCGGCGACGCGCAGGGGAAAGCGGGAACCGCTCGCGGGCAGGTCGGGGTCGATGAAGGCGACGGTGCCCTCGAGCGGGCTGACGATGCGGAAGGGCGGGGACGCCTCGGCCTCCGCGACCGTTTCGAGGAAGGCGCTGTCCCGGAGCGGGTTCGACTCGTCCCTCCACCAGTTCGCGTAGGCGAGGGGGAGGCGGACGCGGCCTTCCGCGTCGTAGTCGTCCGCCCGCGCCGCTTCGGGCAGACGCCCGCCGACGAACCATTCCTCCCGCGCCCGCCCCTCGGGCAGGGCGAGCCCCTCGGGGGGGCGCCTTCCGCTGAGACGGTCGACGGTCATCTCGACCGCTCCGGCCGGCGTCGCGTACCAGCTCGGCTCGCGATCGCGATGGAGGCGCCGCATCACCTGATGGAAGATCGGGGCCGCGCCCATCGCGCCGGAGATCCGCTTGAGAGGGCGGTTGTCGAAGCGCCCCACCCAGACCCCGACGGTGAAGTCGGGCGTGTAGCCCACCGTCCAACTGTCGCGGAAGTCGGTCGAGGTGCCCGTTTTCACCGCCGCGCGGAAGGGCAGGTTCAGCGGCGAGCTCAGGCCGAAGGACAGGGCGCGGGCGCGGGGGTCGGAGAGGATGTCGGCGATCAGCCAGGAGGCCTCGGCGTCGAAGACCCTGGCCGGCTCCCCGTCGGCCGGGCCGGCTCCCCGGAGGAAGCGCGGCGGACGCCATTCTCCGAGCCGGGCGAGGGTGGCGTAGCCGTTGGCCAGCTCGAGGAGGCGCACCTCGGCGTTCCCCAGAGTGAGCCCGAGGCCGTATTCGGCGGCCGAGGGATCGAGGCTGGTGAAACGCAGGTCCTTGACGAGGCAGTCGTGGAGACGGGCCGGACCGCCGATCTCGTCGAGGAGCTTCACGGCGGGGACGTTGAGGGAGTTGCCGAGGGCGTGCCGGATGGAGACGGGGCCCTGGAAGCGTCGGTCGAAGTTGACGGGCCGGTAGGCGCCCGTCGGGGTGATGTATTCGACGGGGGTGTCGGCCAGCACCGTCGCCGCCGTGGCGCCGCGCTGGAGGGCGAGGAGGTAGGTGAATGGCTTCAGCGCCGATCCGGCGGAGCGCGGACGCCAAGCTCCGTTGACCTGGCCCGCGGCCGAGGCGAAGAAAGAGCGCGATCCGCCGAGGGCGAGGATTTCGCCTTCGGCGTTCCCGATCACGACGACGGCGGCTTGGAGGTCGTTCCCCTCGCCGGCCTGGTGGGCGAGCCGGGCGAGCTCGGCGGAGACGATGCTCTCCACCGACTGCTGCAGCGGGAGGTCGAGGGTGGTCCGCAGCACCGTCCCGCTTGCCTTGGCCGAGGCGACGGCCTCCGCCTCCCGCTCGAGGAGGAGCTCCGTGAAATGCGGCGCGTGGAAGGCGCGGTCGTGGCCGGGGAGCAGGCGGGGCTCCTCGACGAGGGCGGCGGCGAACTCGGCGGCGTCGATGTAGCCCTCCTCCTTCATCCGCCCGAGGACCCAGAGCTGACGCCTCCGGGCACCTTCGAGGTTTCGCCAGGGATTCAGCCGGGAGGGCTTGTTCGGCAGTCCGGCGAGCAGGGCGGACTCGGCGAGGGAGAGGTCGGAGAGCGGCTTGCCGAAATAGCCCCGCGCGGCGGCGCGGGCGCCGGTGAACTGGTTCCCGTAGGGAAGGCGGTTGAGGTAGGCGGCGAGGATGCGCTGCTTGTCCATGGCCATCTCGAGCCGCCTCGCGGCGAGGGCCTCGACCAGCTTCGTGCGCAAGTCCCGGCGGCGGGGCGGGGAGTGGAGCTTCACGGTCTGCTGGGTGATGGTCGAGGCCCCGGAGACGAAGCGGCGGTGGAGCGCCGCGTCGCGCAGGGCCCGGGCCACGCCGACGAAGTCGATGCCCCGGTGGGAGAAGAAGCGCGAATCCTCCGCCGCGAGGGTGGCGAGGACCAGCTTTTCAGGGAACTCCGCGAAGACGGCGGGCTCGTCGGCGCGCAGTTCGCCATCGAGGAGGCGGCGAACGGGGCGTCCTTCCCGGTCGACGAAGAGCAGACCGGCGGGCGGGTTCTCCAGCTCCGCCGGGATCGGAACCAGCCGCGGCGCCAGGTGCATGGCTGCGAGATGCGCCGCCCCGCCCGCAAGGACGAGGGCGAACAAGCGCCGCCGCCATTTCCCCAACCACCTCATCGCCGCAAGGAACCTTTTACTTTTTACCTTTGACCTTTTACTGCGGCGAAGCCGCTACCGCGCCGCCACCTCGCCAGTGTCGAGCGGCCGTGCCGTCGCCGTGATCCGTTCGGTCCCGCTGAGCCCGAAACGCTGCGGTTCGTACATCGCCTCCACCTTCGCGGGCGGGGCGGTGACCTCGCCGGCGGCGACGACGCGGGCGAGATACTGCAGGCTGTAGTCCCCCGCTCCGTGGACGTAGTCGGCGAAGAAGAGGACGCGATCCTTGCGCAGCTCGCGGTGGTTCGTCCAGAGGGTGCGGACGGGCCGGACCGCGTTGACGCGCTGGGTCTCGCTGGTTCTGAACTCGGGATTGACCGCTTCGAAGATCGCGGGCAGGGCGTCGTCGATGGCGAGGTAGGACTCCCGCTCGTTGGGCAGGTTCAGGTCGAGGGTCACGAGGACGAGGTCGCCGACCTTGAGGTCCTCCGCCGGCGCGATGCGACCGTCGATCTCGACCTTCTCGTAGCGGCGCGAAATGGCGAAGCCGCGGTTCTCGGGCTCGATGGGCATCAGCGCGGGCCGGGTCGCGATGGAGAGGTTGGCGAAGACGGGCCCGCTGCCGCCGGGCCGGATGGAGAGCCTCCGCTCCTCGGCCTTGCCCGAGAAGTCGAAGGCCAGCTCGCCGCTGCCGGGCTCGGCGGGCAGCGAGACGCTCTTCGTCCCGCCCTCGAAGGCGACCTCCACCTCGTTCGCCTCGAGGCTGGCGGCGGAGGCCTCCGCGTAGGCGGCGAGGGCGATGAGGGGCCAGGCGTTCGAGTAGGTCCCGCCCCAGCCGTTGCGGAGCTCGCGCAGCTTCATGAGGTCGTCGACGAGCGGGTCCACGGCCGGGCTGGAGGGGTTGTGCCTCACTTGGGCGAGCAGCCGCGTCGCCGCGAGATAGGGTTGCCGATACCAGGAGACCTCGGCCACCGGCACCTTCGGATCGGGCTTGAGGAGGGCCTCGATGCGCTGGGGCTGGTCGGCGCCGCCCTCCACCATGGCGAGGGCGAGGAGAGAGCGCGCCTCGGCGGAGAGGAGTCTCTGCTTCTCGTAGAGCACCTCGTGGTAGGCGGTCTCGTTCACTCCGGCAAGGGCGAGGGCGTAGGCGGCGAGGCAGCGTTGCGAGAGCTCGTAGGGATCGGTCAGCTCGGCGGCTCCGCGGAGCTGGAGGGAAAGGTAGTCCCAGAGGGACTGCACCTGGGCCTGGGGAAGTTCCGCGCCCTGCCGCTGCGCCAAGGCCACGGCGACGCCGGCGTAGGCGCTGCCCCACAGCAGCGAGTCGCTCCGGCCCGGCCAGTAGGCCAGTCCGCCGTCGCCGGTCTGCATCGAGAAGATGCGCTCCATCGCCTTGGCGATGGTCGCGGCGACCTCCTCCTCGGATTTCTCCAGTTCGGGCAGGACCTTGCGGAGCTGCTGCGTGCTCAGCCACGGGATGAGCGAGGAGGTGGTCTGCTCGAGGCAGCCGTAGGGATAGTTCAGCAAGTAGTCCAGTCCGTCGGCGGCCTCGATGAGCCGCGAGTTGGAGAGGGTCAGCTTCACGCTGCCGACGCCGTCGAGCAGGCGCGGATCGACCTTCGACAGGGCGTCGGCGAGGTCGGCTCCGTCGCGCAGGGCGAAGCTGTGGGTCTCGCGCAGCAGCGGCAGGGGATAGCCGACCGCGATGGTCGACTCCACCGCGTCGCGCAGGCCTTCGTCGGTGAGGGAGCGGACCTTCCAGTTCCATTTCGCCTCGCCGGTGGCGGTCAGGGCGATGGGGAAGGAGACCGTCTCGGTGGCCCCGGCGGCGAGATGGAGTTTCGCCACCTTTTCCCCCGAGGCGGGCGCGGGGGCGAGGCTGGTGGGGATGGTCTCGCCGATGCGTCCGAGGAAGACGGCGCGCTCGTCCAGCGAGACCGTCACCTCGACCTCCTGGGCCGCGCCGCTGTTGTTGTGCAGCACGGCGGCGACGTCGATCTGGTCGGTGACGTTGGTGAAGCCGGGCAGCGCGGGCTCGATGATGAGCGGCTTGTTGATCACGACGGGGGCCTCGCCGGAGCCGAAGCGGCGGCCCTCGGCGACGACGGCCATGACCCGGAAGGTGGTGAGGTTGTCGGGAGCCGCGGCCTTCGCCCGGACGACGCCGTCCCCGTCCGTGACGAGGGCGGCCTCCCAGAGGGCGAGGGCCTTGAAGTCCTTGCGGATGCGGTCGGGGTCCACCCCGAAGCCCCCGCCGCCGCCGATGACGTAGCCTTTGTTCCCGAAGTCCCGTTCCAGCGGGTTCTCGGGGAGGAGGTCGCCGAGGCTCTGGCCGGTCCACACCGCGAGGGGGAAGGGCGCGTGGAAGGTCTCTCCGGGATCGGGCGTCCGGTAGGCGGTCAGGGAGAGGACGCCCTCGTCCACGGCGTAGAGGGTGACCTCGGCGCCGGAGACCGGCCTGCCCTCGTGATCCAGGACGGTGGCGGAGAACTCGATCTCCTCGCCGGGCTGGTAGTATTCGGCCTCGCCGGCGGAGACCTCCGCGACGAGGGCCACGGTGGGATCCTCGATCTCGAGCTGGCAGTAGCCGAGACGGTAGTCGGCGGCGCGGTGGACATGCGGACTGTCGTCGGAGCCGCGGACCACGAGGAGCGAGGCGAAGAGGTTCGGCGCGGCCCCATCGGCGACGGGCACCTCGATCACCGTCTCGTATTGGTCGATGTCGAGCGCGCGCGTCTCGCGCACTCCTCCGCGCTCGACCGTGAAGAGGGCCTTGCCGAAGACGGGCGAGCGGGCGAGGAGCTTCGCGGTGTCGCCGACGCGGTAGCGCTCCTTGTCCGGAACGAGGTCGATGCGGATGACGTCGTGCCAGGACCAGGCGGGCTCCTCCGCGCCGATCACGGTGAAGCCGACCTTCGTGACGATGTCGCGTCCCTGCCCGTCCTTCGCCGTCAGGGTGATCCGGTAGTCGCCCGCCTCGGCGAAGGCGAGGCGGTGCGGCCTCGCCCGGGCGAGGCCGGTCGCGGCGTCGATCCCGGTCTTCAGCTCGAGGCGCTCGTCGGAGACGGTGCGCAGGCGCAGGTCGTTCCGGTGGGTCATCCGGCCGTTCGCGCCCATCACCTTCACCGTGGTCCACTCCTCCTTCTCCACCAGCAGGGAGATTTCGACCGCTTCGGTGTGCGCCTCGCCCTCCGTCGTCACGGCGGCGAAGGAGAAGGTCGCCTCGTCCCCGGCGCGATGGACGCCCTCGGGCCGGCGGACGCCGAGATAGAAGTCGGAGCTGTGCACCGTGAAGCGCTTCGAGCCGGAGAGGGTCTGCTGGTTCGCGTCCGTGACGGAGGCGGTCAGATGGACGAGGCGGGGGCCGGGATGGGTGGTCTGCTCCGGCAGCGAAAAGGCCACGGTCGCCTCTCCTTTCGAGCTGAGCGCCGCGGTGCCCTCGGCGCTGAAGGCCTCCTCCTCGCGGGTGCGGTTGCCGAACTGGAACTCGTCGAAGCCGCGGGGGCGGGGGAATTCGCTCGTGGCGTAGACCATCCAGTTCATCTCGGCCTTCGAAAGCGGCTTGCCCATGAAGTAGCGGGCGCTGACGGGGATCTCGAGCGCGCCGCCCTGCCGGTATTCCTCCTCCGCCGCGACGGTGACCTCGAAGGTGTTGACGCGGTAGTCCTCGACCAGGAAGGCGTAGTTCGAGATCAGCCGCCAGTCGGTGTCCGGCGCCTCCCCGCCCTCGGCCGGCAGGGGGTTGAAGTCGATCTCGACGGAGTGCCAGCCCATCCCCTCGCCGGGCAGGACGAAAGCGTCGTCGAAGCTCCCGTTCTTGCCAAAGGCGATCTCGCGCTCGAACAGCGGACGATGGAGGGCGTCGAAGAGGCGGAGCCGCGCGGTTCCCTCGCCGGGGCCGGTGAGGCGGTCGGCGTCGATGAAGCGGGAGATGGCCTTCAGCTTCACCTCGTCGCCGGGGCGGTAGACCTCGCGGTCGGTGAAGACGAGGGTGCGCCGTTCGCCCGGGGCGGCCTCGTCCCAGCGCTGGTCGATCCCGAAGTTCCACAGCCCCACGTTGCCGAGGTCCTCGTAGAAGGAGAGGACGTGGCGGTCCTCCCCGAGCGTCGCGTCGAGGAAGAGGCGGGCGTCCTTGCCGCGGTAGATCCCCCCCTCGAGGAGCGCGACGCCGTCGGCGCCGGTCCGGACCTCGGCGAGGGCGCCGGCGTTCTCGTCGCGCAGGACCACGGCCAAGCCGGCGAGCGGCCCGCCCGATTTCAGGGAGAAGGCGTAGACCGTGGTGCCCTCCACGCCCTGCTTCCAGACGAGGCCGATGTCGGTGAGCTGGACGATCGACTGCGCGCCCACGGCGAGGTTCTCGCGGGTCGAGGAATCTCCCTCGCTGCAGAAGTAGAAGGCCCCCGTCGTCGCGCCTTTCGTCACCTCGTTCCAGTCGTAGGAGACGGTCTCGGTCCGGTCGAGCTCCGTCGCGCTGTCGCGGAACTGGTCGTAGACCGTGCGGCCCGGGACGGCCTCGAAGGCGAGCGTCTGCTTTTCGCCCCAGCCCTCGTATTTGTCCTGGTAGTCGCGCAGGGCCAGGATGAGATCCTTGCCCTGGAGATGCTTCACCCGCGTCCGCATCCCGGTGAGGTTTCCAGTGCGGACGTCGAACTTGCGGTGCCCCGAGGCGTTCTGCGTCGTCGCGAAGGCGGGATAGCTGACGAAGCCGGGGTTCGGCGAGAAGGAGAGCCGCTGCGTCACGACCTGCTCGAGCTGGGTCGTGTCGTTGGCGGCGAGACCGTCGCGAACCTTCACTTCGTAGTCGACGCCGAACTCGAAGGCGCCCTTGAGGACCAAGCCGCCCGAACGGGATTCGATCTCGAGCCCGTCGGGGGCCGGCGTCACCGAGACGTAGTCGCCGAGACGCCCGCCGTCGAACTCCGCGGCCATCGCCCCCTTGTTGTGCCGGATCTCCACGACGGGGGCGGCGTCGTATTCGTTCAGGGCCGCGACCTCGTAGATCCGGAAGGGATCCAGCTCGCCCAGGAAGTCGAGCCGGCTCTCGACGATCTCGTGGGCGCCGTCGGACGAGGCCAGGCCGGCGGTGGCGTTGATGAACCAGGTGCCTCCGAGCGGCAGCGGCGAGGCGGGGCGGATGAGGACGAACCTGTCCAGCGGCAGGTCGGGCGACGGGTTGTCGATGAACTCGACGACCTGCTCCAGGCTCGGCCGCGAGGCCGAGACCGAGGCGAAGCGCTCGTTCGGCTGGTCGTAGAGGCGCAGGCCGCCCTCGACCGCGCCGGGCTCGACCGGAGCGTTGAAGCGCAGCAGCACCGGAGAGTCGGGCTTCAGCGGGTTCGACCAGGTGAAGTTGTAGGGGTAGCGGTCGAAGGTGAGGGCGGACTTGCCGCCCGGACCCGCCTCCTGCGCGGCGAGCGCGGGCAGGAGCGCGAAGAGCAGGGCATGGAGGCAGAGGAGCGGGCGCAGCGGCTTCATGGTCGGAGGGGAGGGGCTGGGAGTCGGGAGCTAGGAGCTAGGAAAATGGCGGCGGGAGGAGGACGAACGGTCGATACGGCT
>CAYMMC010000086.1:0-9361 GCA_964391125.1 uncultured Akkermansia sp. | reverse complement strand
ACCGGTGCATGGGCTGGAAGCCCATGCCACTGCCAAGGCCACCGCAGCTTCCTTTATTATGCCAGAAACGATCATTATGCCAGAAACGATCATTAATCCGTATCAGTCATGGAACCCGCTCCACTCCTTCGTCGCGCCTCACCAGCCGGGAAAAGGACTCGCCGTTTTTCATCACGGGGTTTTTCAACAGCCTCTTAGGAGACTCGCCCCATCGGCGCGGGCGCAGCCGGCGGTCGCGGGCCGATGCGTCCGGAGGGCGCCGCCGTCCACCCCGCACGACGTGCGGCGGGCCTGAGGCCTCCGCCTCAGTGCAGGGCCAGGGCCGGTTCGGGCTCGACGGCCTGCCCTTGGCCGAAGAGGAACTTGAGGTCGTCGAGCTCGAGGTTCCGGGTGAAGCCCTCCTCGCCGAGGACGCCGGTCATCATCGCGCTCTTCTGCTGCTGGAGGACGCGGATCTTCTCCTCGACGGAGTCGCGCATGAGGAGGCGGTAGGCGTTGACCCGGCTCTCCTGCCCGATGCGGTGGCAGCGGTCGATGGCCTGGTTCTCGACGGCGGGGTTCCACCAGGGGTCGTAGAGGATGACGTAGCTGGCCGAGGTCAGGTTGAGACCGCTGCCGCCGGCCTTCAGGGAGAGGAGGAAGGTCTTGGCCTCCTTCGACTCCTGGAAGTCGCTGATGACCTCGTGGCGGTTCTTGGTCTGGCCGGTGAGGTAGCTGTAGGGCCGCTCGCGGTCCTCGAGCTCCTCCTTGATGATGTCCAGCATGGAGACGAACTGGCTGAAGACGAGCACCTTGTGACCTTCCTCGTGGAGCTGGTCGAGCAGGTAGAAGAGGGCGTTGAGCTTGGCGCTTTCCTCCCAGCGGTACTTCTGGTCGACGAGGCCGGGGTGGCAGCAGATCTGCCGCAGGCGCATCAGTCCCTGGAGGATGACGAAGCTGTTCTTGCGGAGGCTCTCGTCGTTCTCGATGCCGAGGAGGATCTTCTGGATGCGCTCCAGCTCGGCCTGGTAGAGCTTGGCCTGGGTCTCCTCCATCTCGCTGAAGACGTCCTCCTCGATCTTGGGCGGCAGGTCGAGGGCGACCTCGCCCTTGGTGCGGCGCAGCAGGAAGGGGCGCAGCCGCGCGGTGAGGCGGGTCTGGGAATGGCCGTCCTTGCGCTTGTCGAAGTTTTCCCGGAAATACTTGCGGTCGCCGAGGATGCCGGGCATGGCGAAGCCCATCAGGCTCCAGACGTCGAGGAGGCGGTTCTCGATGGGGGTTCCGGTGAGGACGAGGCGGTTGCTGCCGGGCAGGGCGCGGGCGGCCTTGGCGGCCTTGGAGTCGGGATTCTTGATCTGCTGGCCCTCGTCGAGGATGATGCCGAGCCATTCCACGCTCTTGAGCTCCTCGGCGCAGGTGCGGAGCTGGCTGTAGTTGACCACGAGGAGATCGACGTCCTTGCCGAGGCGCTCGACTTCGAGCTCGGTCTTGTTGCGAAGGACCTGCACGCGGATGGAGGGGGCGGCCTTCTTCACCTCGTCGCCCCAGACGTCGAGGACGGACTTGGGGCAGACGACGAGGCTGGGCAGGGACTTGTCGCCGTTCTCCTCGCGCAGCCAAAGCAGCCAGGTGAGGGACTGGATCGTCTTCCCGAGGCCCATGTCGTCGGCGAGGATGCCGCCGAATCGGTTCGTCGCGAGATAGGCGAGGAAGTGGAAGCCCTCGACCTGGTAGGGACGGAGGTCGACGTTCAGCCCGGGCGGGATCTCGGGGCGGACCTGGAGCTTCAGGCTACGGGCGCGGGAGGAGATGCGCTCCCAGGTCGCGGCGTCGAAGACCTCCTTGGCGGAGGGGTCGGAAAGCTGCAGGGCGTGGAGGCGGTGAACTTCGCCGCTGAGGTCGAAGGGGTCGAGGCCGATGCGGGCGACGGCCTCCTCCTGCTGTCCGCTCAGGTTCATCTTGAGGCGGAGCCAGCCGCCGCGCTCCATTCGGACGAACTGGCCGCGGGCCTGGACGAGGGCGCGGACCTCCTCGGGGCTGAGGTCCATGCCCTCGACCTGGACGACCACCTTCAGATCGAACCAGTCGATTTCCTGGTCGACGATCTCGAAGGAGACCTGGGCCTCGACCGGATCGGCCTGCAGGGTGGCGAGGTCGGCGTCGGCGACGATCTCGATGCCCTCGGGCAGGGAGGCGAGCCATTCGGCGTATTTTTCGGGGAAGTTCTTCGTCACCCGGGCGCGGTAGCAGCCGAGGTTGCCGTCGAAGGTCGGCTGCATCGGGGCGATGAGCCTCCCGACCCGACGCTGCAGGGACCGGTCGTAGCGGAAGATCCGTCCGTCGTCGCCCTTGGGCTGCTTCACGACCTCCCATCCCTCGCGGCCGAGGACCTCCTCGCGGCTGCCGTCGGCGTTCCGGGCGCTGATTCTCATCAGCATGTGCTCGTTCGCCGAGGCGGTGGCGGCGGTGGAGATGCCGAGGTCGAAGACGATGTGCAGGGGGTCCTCCTGGATCTTGCTCTCCAGGGATTCCGGGATCGAGGCGCCGAGGCGGGCGAGGAAGGCCACGCCCGCCTCGCTCTCGACGACGCCGCTGGGGACGACGACGCAGGGATCGACGAGGGTCTCGGTCCGCACCCAGTGCTCGGGGCCGCGGAAGACCCATTCGTCGCTCATGTAGAGCGGTTCGTCGCCGGGGAGGAGCCGCAGGGTGTGGGAGACGTCGCGGCCGTCGCCGGTGACGAGCTGCAGCTCGTAGTCGCCGGATCCCATCGAGTCGGGGCGGCAGACCCAGCGCAGCGGCTCGGCGCCGAGGCGGAAGGCCTGCTCGTCGAGGTTCACGATCAAGCCCTCCAGCTCGCGCTGGTGGAAGAGACAGTTGAGAAAGCGGCAGTTCTCGATGCGGTCCAGGGAAAGGCCCCCGTCGCTGGCCTCCTCCTTCGCGGCGGCGTGGATGAACTTGCTCCAGAGGATTTCTGAGGCCGCGTTCATGCGCAGTCCTCCGTTGGCGTAGCGTTCCTCCAGACGGGCGAACTGCTCGGCCTCGGCGAGGCGCTCGAAGGGGCCGCCTTCGCCCGAGCGCACCATCAGGCGCGCCTCCCGCGTGCTGATCCGCAGGCGGAACTCGACCTGCTCGATCGGATCTTCGGGCGGACGCTTCTCGAAGACTTCGACCTGGTAGCGCCATTCGCTCTCCTCGCGGCGTCGCTCCCACGCGGCCATGCGCTCGCGGGTCCATTCGCGGTCGGTGATCGACTCGATGAAGGCGGGATAGCCGTAGTTCGCCTTCTCGAAGGCGTGGGCGATGTAGTTCCAGAACTCGATGATGTCCTTGGGTGGCGAGGGCCAGAGGACGAGCGGCTCGAAGGTCTCGACCGGCCAGCGGGGGTTGAGCCGGACGAGGTCGGAGTCGAAGATCTCGCGCTCCAGCTCGAAGCGCCGGAAGCGCCGCTCGATCTTGCCGAGATATTCGTCCTCCTCGCCGGTGAGGCCGCGCCCGATCTTCTCCTCGATCACTTCGGTGAGGGTCTTCTCCCCGACCTCGTTGGGCGCTTCGGGGAGCTCGCCCTTGCGGGCGACCTTCTCCAGCATCGTGGCGTAGAGCGCGGCGCGTCCGGAGTCGCTCTTGTCGTCGGCCTCGCCGACCCATTCGTTGCCCTGGAGCTGGATGCGGGTGCGGCAGACCCAGCCGTCGTCCTCCACGCGGCCCTGGACGAGCAGGTGGTTGCCGAAGATCTGCGTGACGGCCCGTTCCTTGTGGAGGCGCTCGCCCTCCTTCTTTTCGTCGTCGGTGAATGAGTTGAGAAAATCGAGCGTGGCACGGTCTACGTTCATGCGGGAGAGGGGAGGAAGGAGGAGGGAAGGGACTCGCGGGAGCTGGGTCCGCGGTCGGTTCGGAGGGGAGGAACGGAGCCGGAGGGGAGGGGCCTCGGTCCGCAAAGGCGAGCCGGTAACTTGGATCAGCCCCGCAGGCGCGTCAACCGGTCAAGGTTTCCGGTTCAAAGTTCAAAGTTCAAAGTTTCAGGTTCAAAGTTTCGGGCTTTGGATTTCGGGTTTCGGATTTCATTTTTTGGCCGAAGCTCGACCTCCATGGCAGGCATCGTCGTCAAACCCCGCTCCCGCATCTTCCACGGCCACGACTGGGTCTATTCCAGCGAGGTGCAGAAGGCCTTCGGCGATCCGCAGCCGGGGGAGGTCGTCTCGCTGAAGGACTTCCGCGACCGGCCCCTCGGCACGGCGATCTACAATCCGGCCTCGCAGATCGTGGCCAGGCGCATCTCGCGGCGCAAGGAGGAGCTCGACGCGGATCTCTTCGAGCGCCGCCTCCGCCGCGCCCTCGCCCTGCGCGAGACGATGGGCTTCGCCGAGCCGGTCTACCGGCTCGTCTGGAGCGAGGCCGACGGCCTGCCCGGCGTGGTGGTCGACCGCTACGGAGACCATTTCGTGCTGCAGACCCTGACCCTCGCGATGGACCTCCGCCGCGAGCTCGTGGCGGAGGCCCTGCGGACCGTCTTCGGCGAGGCGACGGTGATCGAGCGGAACGACTCGCCCATCCGCAAGGCCGAGGGGCTGGAGCCGCGCGTCGGGGTGCTGGCGGGCGACTGGCGGGGACCGGTGGAGATCTCGGTCGACGGGATCGTCCAGGAGGTCGATCTGATGGAAGGGCAGAAGACGGGCGTCTATCTCGACCAGCTCGACAACTACGCCGCCGTCGGCGCGCTCGCCGCCGGGCGGCGCGTGCTGGACTGCTTCTGCAACCAGGGCGGCTTCGCCCTGCGCGCGGCGCGGGGGGGGGCGTCCTCGGTGCTGGCTCTCGACATCAGCGCGGCGGCGGTCGAAGCGACCAGGGCCAACGCGGCGCGGAACGGCTTCGCGGTCGAGGCCCGGGAGGCGAACGTCTTCGACTTCCTCAAGGAGGCCGAGGCGGCGGAGCGGAAATTCGACCTGATCGTCCTCGATCCGCCGTCCTTCACCAAATCCCGCAAGGCGGTGGGCGACGCCCTGCGCGGCTACAAGGAGATCCACCTGCGCGCCCTGAAGCTGCTGAGCCCCGACGGCATCCTCTCGACCTACTGCTGCAGCCACCACGTCAGCGAGCGCGAGTTCTCCGACGTGATCGCCGCCGCCTCGGTGGACGCGAAGCGCAGCCTGCGCATCGTGGCACGCCACAGCCAGCGGCGCGACCATCCCGTGCTCCTGACCCTGCCCGAGACGGCCTATCTGAAGGGCTACACCTTCCAATGCGTCGGGGCTTTCTGAGGCGGCGTCCGCCTCAGCCTCCGATCCGCACGCTGCGCCGCTTGTCCAGCTTCAGGACCTGTCCGGCGGTCCAGGCGGGCTCGGCCCTGGGATCGGTCAGCTTCTCTCCGTCGAGCTGGACGCTGCCCTGCTGGATGAGGCGGCGCGCCTCGGAGCCGGACTTCGACTCGGCGAAGGCCTTCCCGTATGCCTCGACGACGACGCCGAGCAGGTCGCGGCGGGCGCCGGGGAGGAATTCGGGCAGCTCGACCGCGTCGAGGTCGCGGCGGCTGAAGCGCGCCTCCCATCGCTCCCGCGCGGCTTGGGCCTCCGCGGCGGAATGGTAGCGCTCCACCAGGGCGGCGGCGAGCCCCTTCTTGGCCTCCATCGGATGCGCCTCCGCGTCGATCTCGCGACCGAGCAGGAGAACGGAATAGCGGGCCATGAGTTCGTCCGAGACGCTCATGAGCTTCCCGAACATCTCCTCGGGGGATTCGGCGATCCCGACGTAGTTGCCGAGGCTCTTGCTCATCTTCTGGACCCCGTCGAGGCCCTCGAGGATGGGCAGGCACATCACTACCTGGGGCTCCATGCCCTCGGTCTTCTGCAGATCGCGGCCCACCAGGATGTTGAAGAGCTGGTCGGTGCCTCCGAGCTCGACGTCGGCCCGCACCACCACGGAATCCCAGCCCTGGACGATGGGATACTGGATCTCGTGGAGGCGGACCTCCTGGTCCTTGGCGAGCCGGGTCTTGAAGTCCTCCCGCTGCAGCATCTGCTGCATGGTGACGCGGGCGTTGAGCTGAATGACCTCCGAGAAGGTCATCCGGTCGAACCATTCCCCGTTGAAGACCACCTCGGTGCGCTCCGGGTCGAGAATGCGGAAGGCCTGGGTCTTGTAGGTCTCCGCGTTGACGAGAATCTCCTCGCGGGAGAGCGGGGGCCGGGTCTTGGAGCGCCCCGTGGGATCGCCGATCTGGGCGGTGAAGTCGCCGATGATGAGGACGGCCTGGTGGCCGAGCTCCTGGAACTGGCGCAGCTTCTCCAGCACCACGCTGTGCCCGAGGTGGAGGTCGGGGGAGGTCGGGTCCACCCCGAGCTTGACCCGCAGCGGCACGCCGCGCTCGAGCTTCTTCCGTAGCTCGGTCTCGCCCAGGACGCGGGCGGTGCCTCGGAGGAGGATCGGGAGCTGTTCGGCGGGGGATTTCATGGCTTGGGGAAGAGGGCGGTCAAGGAACATGCCGGGAAGGGGTTCTTCAAGTCAAACCTCCCCGGGCAGATCGGCGCCCGCCGCCGGACAACGGACCGCTTCGGAGCACTGCGGGCAGCCCGGAGCGGAGTCCAAGCGCCGTTTCGGATTTTCGATAATTTTCTTGATTGTTCACGAGCATGAGATAATTTATTATAATTTCAATAGTTTCTAAAATAGCCCATGACTGCCCCCGCCCCCTACGTTCACCTGCCCGAGGGTCTTCGGATCGGCTACCGAGCCCGGTTCCGCAAGGCCGCTCCCGAGCTTTCCCTCGCCACCGCCGGCGCGCCCATCGACTTGCGGGACGGCAGGCACCTTCTCCTTGCCAGGAACGGTCGCGGCAAGACGACCCTGCTCAAGACCATCGCCGGCATCATTCCCTCCCTCGCCGGGTCGGTGCGCTGCGAGGGCACCGTCCAGTTCGTCGACGAGGACCTCCGCTTCGACGCCGAGCTGAAGCCCCGTCAGATCTTCTCGGCTCTCTTCAAGAACGGGCAGCGCTCCTTCGCCCTGGAAATGGCCGAGCGCATCGAGCTCGACGTCGAGAAGCCCTACGGAAAACTTTCCAGGGGGAACCGGCAGAAGGTCGGCCTGATCGTCGCCGAGGCCCGCACCCGCCACAACGGCCCCCAGGTCCTACTGCTCGACGAGCCCTTCTCCGGCCTCGACTTCGCCGCCCGCGAGAAGGTCGACGAAATCTGGCGGGAGCAGACCGAAGGCATCGTGCGCCTCGTCTGCGTCCATCCCGACGAACCCACCTTGAAGGCCGACAGCGCCCTCGCCATCCGCGACGGCCGGCTCGAGCAGATCCCGGTGGAGGGAGCCCTCGACTGGATGGAAACCCGCCTCTCCCTCAACTGACGGATCGCAAGGCCGAAAACCGAAACCTCTCCACTTCCCCAATGGAACTCTACCGCCTCACCCTCGCCTCCATCCTCTCCCGCAAGACCTTCGCGATCTTCGCGGCCATGCTCCTCGCCCTCCCCTTCGTCCTGCCCTACATGACGCCCTGGGAGAGCAAGCCCTCCCTCCTCCAGCCGGCCCGCGCCCAGATGGCCTGGACGATGCTCTGGGTCTCCGCGATCGGCTGGCTCCTCTTCCAAGGCGCCACCATCGGCGACCGCTGGGCCTCCAACGGCATCCTGGAATACTTCAAGACCCTCGGCGTCTCCCGCTCGCAGCAGATGGCCCAGATCTGGCTGAGCTGCTTCACCGTCTTCGGCGGCATGGTCCTGGCGGCCTTCGCCATCAGCACCTTCACCGCCCTGCCCGGCGACCCCGACGAAGCCAGGCACTGGATCGTCACGAACCTCCAATACGTGCTCCTCTTCCTCCTCGTCGTCGCGCCCCTCCTCGCCCTCTCCATCGGCCTCGGGACGCGCTTCAACGGTGCCGCCGCCTACGCCGTCACCATCGGGCTGGCGCTCTACGGCCTCTTCGGCATCGGCTACCTCGAGGTCTTCCTGGCGGACAACGACAGCCCCCTTCTCAACCTCGTCTATCTGCTCTCGCCCCACTACCATCTCTCGGACCTCACCTCGCGCCTCGTCTTCAAGCTCGGCGCGGTGCCCTGGGCGGAGCTCGGACGCATCGCCGCCTACCTCGGCGGGCTCGCCCTGCTCCTCACGGGGCTGTCCTATCAACTCTACCGGGAGGGCAAATGACCATGACGATTCGCAGCCTTTCGCCCTTTCTTCTCATGGGAGCGGGCCTCGCCCTCGCGGCGGCGGGGCAGAGCGCCCTCTCCTCCCACGAAGCCCTCCGCCACAGCCGGAACCCCTTCGCCGTCCAGGGCTCCGCCTACGGCAAGCTTCTCGCCCGTCTCGCCGAGACGACCATCGACCGCGTCTGGCACCTCGGCGTCGAGCAGATCGTGCCGCACTACATGTCCGGGGAGAATCATCATCACGGCCATCGCGAGGAGGAGGCCGCGGCCGGCTCCCCGGCCCCGCGCGAGGAATCGCTCCTGAAGGCGGGCAAGCACTGGATCCAGGACCGCGTCGTGGCCCAGCACACCCGGACCAACGAGAAGTCCATGTCCGAGGCGCACCTCGCCACCGTCTACCGCGACATCGAGGGGATGCTGTTGCGCAGCTTCAAATTCGACCCCACCCACTACGGCGCCTACGACTCCTACCACCTGTTTCTGACCATCAGCGAGTTCGGGGGGACGCCCGTGGCCAACGAGCAGGCCAAGCGCGTCGCCCTCGCCGCGATCGGCGCCGCCAGGAAGGAGACCGAGGACCCCGAGCCCTGGCTGACCGCCGCCGCCGCCGGCATGAACCTCTTCCTGATGGACTCGGCCCCCTACACGATCAAGAACGAGCCCATCCCCCTGGAGATGCTGAGGAAATACCGGAACGAGATCGGCCACTGCCTGCAACGCTTCACCGAGATCCAGGCCGAGTCGGAGCGCCTCGGAATCTGGCAGAACCTCTCGATGGAGCGGCAGATGGAGATCGCGGAGCGCGCCCGCTTCGGCAAGAGCACCTTCGCCCAGTTCGACGCCCTCATCGCCCGGGCCGAGCAACGCCTCGCCCCGGGAGCGCCCGAGGCCGAAGTGGCCGGCTCGACGGAACCGTAGCGGACCGAGGCGCCCTCCCGGACCGAGACTCCGCTTCAGGGCGCGTTCGACGGCGCGGCGCTCCCCTCCACCCGCGCAAGCACCTCGTCGAAGGCCGGGGAGCGCCAGGCGTAGGAGGGGTAGGCGACGTCGGCGGGCTCCGGCAGGTAGCGCCAGTGCTTGTACATCCAGAGCCAGGGGGCGGGATGCTCGCGGATGTAGGGCTCGAAGATGTCCCAGCAGGCCTGGGCGATGGTGTGCTCGGTGTCGTCGGGGCCGAACCCGAGCGGCTTGAACCCCTTGAGCAGGTAGGTGCCGTCGGGCTTGGGG
>CAYMMC010000085.1:0-9366 GCA_964391125.1 uncultured Akkermansia sp. | reverse complement strand
CCTTCGTTCCCCGAGCGGGCCGCTCGGGGCTACCCTTGAACCCTGCGGCGGTGCGCGGGGGATGGCGGGGAAGGCGTTCGACGCCTCCCGAGGAACGAGGTCGCAGGCGGCTTTGGGTGGCTCCAATCCCCAACGCTCCGGCTCTGCGGGGGAGGCGATCAAGGTTCGGTCGATCCGGCGGAGCCGGGGGCGTCCTCTGCGACCGGGAGAACCGCATCGCGGAATGTTCCGCCGAACGCGCCGGCATGATCCTGGAGCGGCCGCAGGAAACGATCGCGCCGCCTGCGGACGCTCCGTTGCTGCCGTCTTCGCCGCGCGTCCCTGACCGCGCCGTTCGAGAGGCTTGTCTTTTCTCCGTCCTCAGGGCTATGTTGGCGGCATGACTACCCGCCGCCGCTTCCTCGCCGCCGCGCCGCTCCTCGCCGGAGGGCTGGGCGGCGGTCTCTCCGACCTCCAGGCCCAACTCAAGCGTGCCGACGTCGATCCCGATTTCGTCGTGAAAAACGGACGTATCCGACAGTCGATCATGGGGTGGTGCTTCAAGGATCATTACGACGCAGTCGAGCTGGCCCGCCATTGCAAGGCCATCGGCCTCGTGGCGATGGAGGGGATCCCGGTGGAGAGCTATCCCGAGGTGAGGAAGCTGGGCCTGGAGATTTCGCTCGTCGGCTCCCACGGCTTCGCGAAGGGGCCCTGCGATCCCAAATTTCGCGACGAAAGCGTGGCGAAGCTGAAGGAGGCCATCGCCACCGCCGCCGCCGCCGGTTGCAAGAACGTGATCACCTTCACCGGGATGCGCTTCGACGGCATGGACGAGGAGAAGGCCGCCGCCGACTGCGTCGAGACGTGGAAATCCGTCCTTCCCGAGGCGGAGAGGGCCGGGGTGACCCTCGTTCTGGAACATCTCAACTCCCGCGACGACACCCATCCCATGAAGGGGCATCCCGGCTACTTCGGCGACGACGTCGACTTCTGCGTGGACCTGATCCACCGGGTCGGCTCGCCGAACTTCAAGCTCCTGTTCGACATCTACCACGTCTCGGTGATGAATGGCGACGTCATCCGGCGCATACGCCAACACAAGGATGTCATCGGCCACTACCACACTGCGGGGAACCCCGGCCGCGGCGAGCTCGACGACAGCCAGGAGATCAACTACCCGCCCATTCTTCAAGCCATCCTCGAGACCGGCTACACCGGCTACGTCGCGCAGGAGTTCATCCCGACCTGGGACGATCCCCTCCTCGCCTTGCGTCAGGCGGCGCAGCTCTGCGACATCTGAGTTCGCTTCCGTGCCCATCCTTCCGCGACGCTCGCGACAGAGGTGGAATCCGCCTGATGGCGCAATTCTTGGCTTGCTCCCGACGTTCCGCAACTTTACCTTGGGCCGAGGTCCGCCCTCCCCCCTGGAATGCTCTTTGCCCAACCAGTTTGCAAGGTCCTTGTGGACGCCGATGCTCCGCGTTTTTCGTGGAGTGGTGCGTTCCGGGCGGTGATCGGCGGTCTCGTCCAAACCTTGCGGAGCCATAGCCGCTCGAACGCCGGACCCGCTCCGGCGGTTGCCCCGCCCCAGGCGGGCTCCACGCGCCCGAATCCCCACGGAAAGCGCCCATGCGCTTCTCCGGTCCGCCTCGTCGAGGCGTCGGTCTCCCTCCGCCTTCCAGCGGAACTGGCCGCAGGAGGCTCCGCCCACCACCAATGGATCCGCCACTGGGCGGGTCGCCACCCAAAATCTTCCACCATCGATGGAAAACCAATCCCAAAATCAAGCTCGTCGCCGCCACCGCGGCAATCGTTCGGGCGGTCGCAGCCGCAATCGCCAAGGAAATCAATCGCGTCAGGAAGGCAAGTCCCAGAACGGGGGACGCAGCCGGAACCGCAACCGGGGAGGCTCGCGGAGCAGGCCGCCTAAGCAAACTCTTGCCCAGAAGATTCTGGGCATTCTCACCTTCGGGCTTCTCGGAAAGCCGAAGCCGAAGTCCCGGTCGGCGAGCGGCAAGTCCAACCCGACCAAGGGGCGGCAACCCGTCGCCAAGCCGACGAGGACGACCGAGGAGCCGAAGAAGGCCAAGCGAAGCAATCGCGCCGAGGTGACGTCCGCCCGGCTCTACGTCGGCAACCTCGACTATTCGACCGGCGAAGCGGAGTTGGAGGATCTCTTCAAAGGCGCCGGCAACGTCCTCTCGGCCGAGGTCGTGACCAACCCCCGCACCCAGCAGTCGAAAGGCTTCGCCTTCGTCGAGATGGGTTCGATCGACGAGGCGAAGCGCGCCGTGGAGACTCTCGACGATCAGGAGTTCATGGGGCGTCGGCTTGTTGTCAGCGGCGCCCGCAGCGAAGGAGCCCCCTCCGACGAGGATGGGGCGCTCGTCGCCGCCGATAGCCGCGGCTGATCGCGGAATCTCCTTTTTTGTTGGTGCTCGCCGGAACGGTCTCCGACCGTTCCGGCGTTTTTTTGGTCGAGCGGGATGCCGGGCGAGGACGCCGTGCGTCGGGGCGATTTCCCCGCCCCGTAGTCGTCCTCCGCTATTCGATCAAATACTGCGACATCGCGGTGGAGACGTCCATGCCGCCGCGCAGCAAGGTGTTTCCCTCGAAGAGGGCGGCCGGATCGATTCCCTCGCTGTCCTCCCAATCCTGCTCGTCGATCTGTCCGCTCTGGCCATAGACCTCGAGGGGGTTGCGGTAGGTGACCTGCTCGATGCGGTCGAGGGTGATGCCGCGTTCCTTCATCAGGGCCGCGGTCTTGGGCACGGCGAGGGCGTCGCTGATGCCCCAGTCGGCGGCGCTGTCGACGATGATGCGCTCGGCCCCGTATTCCCGGAGGACCTCGACCATGCGCTCGTTGCCCAGCTTGGTGTGCGGGTAGATCGTGAAGGCGGCCCAGTAGCCGCGGTCGAGGACGGCCTTCACCGTCTCCTCGTTGTTGTGGTCGATGACGACCTTGGCAGGGTCGATGCCCACGTCCTCGAGCACGTCCATGGTGCGGACGGTGCCGCCCCTCTTGTCGCGGTGGGGGGTGTGGATCTGGATGGGCAGGTCGGCCTCGAGGGCGAGCTGAGCCTGGAGGCGCAGGTATTTCTCCTCGGCCCGGGTCTGGTCGTCGAAGCCGATCTCGCCGACGCCGACGACGCCCTCCTTGCAGATGTAGAGGGGCAGCAGCTCCATCACCGCCTCGGCGAGCTTCTCGTTGTTCGCCTCCTTGGGGTTCAGGCCGATGGTGCAGTAGTGCTTGATGCCGAACTGGCTGGCGCGGAAGCGTTCGAAGCCGATGAGGGAGTTGAAGTAGTCCTTGAACGTTCCCGGCTCGGTGCGCGGCTGCCCTTGCCAGAAGGAGGGCTCGATGATCGCGGCGACGCCCGCCGCCGCCATGCGCTGGTAGTCGTCCGTGGTGCGCGAGACCATGTGGACGTGGGAGTCGAGGAATCTCATGATGGGGAAATGGGTCGGGATTCGATGGGCGAGCCGTTCAGGGCCGCAGGGGACTGGAGCCGCTCCCCGAGGCGGTCCCAGGTCAGAGCGCCTGCGGCGACGGCTTCGATCTTGCCCTCCAACCGCCCGCGCAGGTCCGCGAGAAGGCCGCTCTCGTCGTCGGCGGCCAGAAGGGCGACGGCCTCCCGCTCCTCGGGCTCGCCCGTGTCGGCGAGATGGCGCAGGTCCTCGGCGATGGTCTCGTCGACGAAGCCGACGCAGTTGCGCCAGGCTTCCGCGGGGATGCGGCGACCGGCGGCCCAACGCTCGTGGGCGAGGTCGGAGACGGAGGTGGCAAGCGCGGCGTTGCGACGGGCGTCGAGCCCGACGACGCGATGGAGGGGACGGCCGAGGAAGAGGGCCTTCAATACCATCTGGTTCCAGGCCGTTTCGGAGAAATGGGCCGCGGGAAAGGGGTTGTCCAGGGCGATGGAGTCGAAGACGTCGACGATGTTGGATCGCAGACCGTCGACCGCCGCTTCGACGAGATCGTCGGGGTGGGGGAGCAGGGGAAAGGCCGAGAAGATCGCCGCCTGCTCGCGGAAGTCGGCGGTGTTGAGCAAGGCTGCCAGGGTGGCTAGGAAGGTTTCCCGGTCCTGCTTCGCGAGGGAGAGCAGCAAGACGACGCGGGCGAGGCGGAAGCAGTCCCAGCCCTCGACGGAGAAGCCCGGCGCGGCCTGGGCCAGCGCCTCGGCCTGTTCGGGGAGGACGTCCACGCCGCCGCGCTTCGGGAAATGTCGCGAGACGCCGCTGAAGGCATAGTAGAAGGGGCGGCGGTCGAAGCCCGCGTCGTGCTCCGCGAGGCGAGCCTCGAGCCAGCGGACGGCATCGGGCGGAGCGGAGGCGCGGAGTAGGTCGAGGAGGGAGTCGCGCATGGGAGTGCCGCAAGGTCGGGCGGATCGGAGGGGGCGTCAAACATCTTGAGATTCGCGCGGGGGGCGTGAAGGTGGCGGCGCGATGAAGTGCCCCGTTCTCCTCGTCTCTTTCGCCATCGCCGTCGTCGGTCTCGTCTCCTGCGGCGGGACGAGCGGGGACGGCGACACGGCGCGGCCGCTCGTCGTCGGGATGGAGCTGGCCTACCCGCCCTTCGAGATGCGCGGCCCCGACAACCGCCCCGACGGCATCAGCGTGCGTCTGGCCGAGGGGCTCGCCGCCCATCTCGGGCGTCCTCTGGAGATCCGCGACGTCCAGTGGGACGGGATCATTCCGGCGCTCCAGTCCGGCAAGATCGACGCCATCATCTCCTCGATGACCCGCACCCCCGAGCGCGAGCGGAGCATCGCCTTCTCCGACGGCTACGTCACCAACGGGCTCTGCCTCCTCGTGGCGAAGGACTCGCCCATCCAGTCCGTCGCCGACTTGAAGCCCGGCGCCCACCGGGTCGCGGTGAAGCTCGCCACCACCAGCCACCAGTGGGTGCGCTCCGCCATGCCGGACCTCGCCCTCGTCGTCCTCGACGATGCTCCCGCCTGTGCCCTCGAGGTGGCCCAGGGAAAGGCCGACGCCTTCGTCTACGACCAGATCTCGATCTACCGCCACTGGAAGGCCCACGAGGCCAGGACCCGGCCCATCCTGGCGCCCGTGCGCGAGGAGACCTGGGCCGTCGGTCTGCGGAAGGGGGACGACGAGCTGCTGGCCGAGGTCAACGCCTTCCTCGCCGACTACCGGGCAAAGGGTGAGTTCGACGGGTTGGCCGAGCGCTACATGGCCGAGGAGAAGGCGACCTTCGAGGAGATGGGCGTGCCGTTCATTTTCCATTGAGGCGGGGGCTGCGCCGCGACGACGACCCCCCCGGAACGCGATCATGCGCCGAGCGTCCCGACCGCGCCGGGCTCCCTCCTCGTCGCGCCCTCCCGGGAATGCCGGATTCGAGCCGCTCGGCGGCCTGCTTGAGGCGATCACACCACCGTGCCGTCGGGGATGATCTTCCCCTTCGGGATCACGACGATGCCGTCGCGGATATGGCACCATTCCGTATCCTCGTGGACCCGCCCGCGGGGATGGATGTCGACGCCGCGCCCGATGGTGACGTTTTTGTCGACGATGGCGCGGTGGATCCTGGTCCCCTCGCCGATGACGATGCGGTGTTGCTCCTCCTGGTCTCCGACGATGTGGCTCCGGCTGTACAAGTCGGAGCCGATGACGATGCTGTCGGTGATCTCGCAGCCGGCCTCGATCACCGAGCGCACTCCGATGATGGAGCGCCGGATCGTGGCGCTGCTGATGATGCAGCCGTCCGAGAGGAGGGCTTCCTCGATGATCGCGTTGTTGATCTTGCTGGCGGGGAGGAGGCGGGCCCGGGTGTAGATGGGGTTCTTCGGATCGAAGAAGTTGAACTTCGGGACGACCTTGGTGCATTCCAGGTTGGCCTCGTAGTAGGAGGCGATGGTCCCGATGTCCTCCCAGTAGTCGTTGAAGATGTAGCTGTAGACCTTCCTCTCCTGGATGATGTTGGGGATGATGTTCTTGCCGAAGTCGGGGTAGTCGTTGTCGAGGGCCTGCTCCAGCACGGAGCGGTTGAAGAGGTAGATGCCCATCGAGGCCTGGAAGCGCTCCCCGACCGGGTCCAGGCCGACGGATTCGAGCAGGGCGGGAGGCATGGGGAGCTGGTCGAGGAGCGCGTCGTCGGCGCCCGGCTTCTCGACGAAGCGAACGATGCGGCTCTCTTCGTCGGTGTGCATCAGCCCGAAGGCGCGGGCCGGCTCGCGGGGCACGGGCGTCGTCGCGATGGTCACGTCCGCCTCGCGCTTCAAGTGGTCGCGCAGCATGAGCCGGAAGTCCATGCGGTAGAGCTGGTCGCCGCTGAGGATGAGGTAGTGCTTGTAGGGCCGCTCGAGGAAGTAGCTCAGGTTCTTCCTCACGGCGTCGGCGGTGCCCTCGTACCACTTGTCGTCGCCCGGGGTCTGCTGGGCGGCGAGGATGTGGACGAAGTTGTCGCCGAAGTGGTCGAAGCGGTAGGCTCCGCTGATGTGCCGGTTCAGCGACTCGCTGTTGTACTGCGTCAGCACGTACATTTTGCGGATGCCCGAGTTGATGCAGTTGCTGATGGGGATGTCGACGATGCGGCATTTCGCGGCCAGAGGCACGGCCGGCTTGGAGCGGTTGTGGGTGAGAGGGTAGAGGCGCGATCCCTGGCCGCCACCCATGATGATGGCGAGGGCGTGCTGGGTGGTGAGGGGCGGGGTCGTGGCGGGGGGCGGAGGCATGGATGGGAGGTCTCGGGGGCTGGCGCAGTGTAGAACGAAACGGATTGGAAGTGGATCGTTTTCGAGATAATTTTTTTGCGTCGTCCCCCGTCCTCCCTTATTCTCCTTGGATTTTCAGGTTTTCTTGAATTTATGTGCGGTATAATCGGTTACGTGGGCAAGGCCTCCGCCACTCCGATCTTGCTGGAGGGCTTGCGCCGGCTCGAATACCGGGGCTACGACTCCTCCGGGATGGCCGTGGCCGACTCCTCGGGCCGTCTCGAGACGAGGCGGCGGAGCGGGCGGATCGCGAACCTGAGGGCGCTCCTGTCCGAAAGCCCCGTCTCCGGCGCCTGCGGGATCAGTCACACGCGCTGGGCGACCCACGGCGAGCCGACCGACGAGAACGCCCATCCCCACCCGGACGCGGGCGGGCGGCTCGCCCTCGTACACAACGGGGTGATCGAGAACTACCAGCCGATCAAGCGGCGTTTGGAGGCGGAGGGGCATGTCTTCCGGTCCCAGACCGATTCGGAGGTGCTGGCTCATCTCATCGGACGGAACTACGACGCCTCCGCCTGCGGGGATGCCCGCCGGAGGCTGGTCGCGGCGGTGCGCGAGGCCTTGAAGCACGTCTCGGGCACCTACGGCATCGCCGCCATCCATGCCGACGCGCCGGGCTTCGTGGTGGGGGCGCGCCTGGGCAGCCCGCTGATCGTCGGACTCGGAAAGGGGGAGAACTTCCTCGCCTCCGACGTCGGGGCGATCGTCTCGCACACGAGCAACGCGATCTACCTGCAGGACCGCGACCTCGTTTGCCTGACTGCGGACGAGTTCGCCATCGAGAACATCGACGGCGACGAGTCGGTCTACGAGGTGAGCCAGGTCGAGTTCACCATGGAGCAGACGGAGAAGGGGGACTTCCCCCACTACATGCTCAAGGAGATCTTCGAACAGCCGACCTCGATCCGGAACGCCTTCCGCGGACGCCTCGACGACGACCAGGCCTCCGCCGTGCTCGGGGGGCTCGGACTGACCCCACGCGAGCTCCGCGACGTCGAGCGCATCGTTCTGTGCGGCTGCGGCAGCGCCTCGCATGCGGCCATGGTCGGAGAGTATCTGATCGAGCACCTCGCCCGCATCCCCACCGAAGTCGAGATCGCGAGCGAGTTCCGCTACCGCAACCCGCCGCTCGACAAGCACACCCTCGTCTTCGTCATCAGCCAGAGCGGCGAGACCATCGACACCCTCGCTGCCCTGCGGGAAGGGCGGCGCAAGGGGCACCGCGTCCTCGGCGTGGTCAACACGGTCGGATCCGCCATCGCCCGGGAATCCGACGGCGGCAGCTACCTCCACTCCGGCCCGGAGATCGGCGTGGCCGCGACGAAGTCCTTCACCGCGCAGGCGACCGTGCTCGCGCTGCTCGCCCTCCTCCTCGGGCGGATGCGGCACCTTTCCGTCGACGACGGGCGCCGCCTCCTCCGCGAGATCCGGGAGTTGCCGGAAAAGGTCGAACGCATCCTGGAGCAGTCGGACCACATCCGGGAGATCGCGCTCAAATACGTCGCCGCCCCGGGGATGCTCTTCCTCGGGCGCCAGTTCAACTACCCGACGGCGCTGGAGGGAGCGCTGAAGATGAAGGAGATCTCCTACATCTTCGCCAGCGGCCACGCTGCGGCGGAGCTGAAGCACGGGGTCATCGCGTTGGTCAGCGAGGAGGTCCCCAGCGTCTTCGTCATGCCGAGGGACGCCGTCTACGAGAAGAACGTCAGCACCGTCGAGGAGGTGAAGGCGAGGAAGGGGCCCGTCGTCGCCGTGACGACGCAGGGCCAGACCGATCTGGAGCGCCTCGCCGACGACGTCATCTACCTCCCCGAGGTTCACGAATGCCTCAGCCCCATCCTCGCGGCGGTTCCGCTTCAGCTTCTCAGCTACCATTTCGCGGTGGCCCGGGGCTGCGACGTGGACAAGCCCCGCAACCTCGCCAAGAGCGTCACGGTGGAGTGAGTCTGGCGCGTCCCAACGATTTTCCGCATTTCCATGGCCATACCCGATCCCGACCTGCCCGCCGCCGCCATCCTCGAAGGCTCCCCCGTGAGGCAGTTCGCCGTCTTCCTCCCGAACCGCCCGGGGGCCTTCGTCGCCGTGCTCGACCTGCTCCGCACCAGCCAGGTCGTCGTCCTCGGCCTCTCGGTGCAGGACTCGATCGACGGCACCGTGGTCCGGCTCGTCGTCAGCGATCCGTTCACCGTCGAGACCGTCTTCATCGAACGCGGCATTCCCTTCAACTGCATGGACGTCCTCGTGGTCGATCTGCGGAGGGGCGCCGAGCAGATGCCGGATTGCCTGCGCGCCCTCCTCCAAGGCGAGACGAACATCCATTTCATCTATCCCCTCCTGACCCAGCCCGACGGCTGCTCCGCCCTGGTTCTCGGAGTCGAGGACCACGACTTCGGGCTCGAGGTGCTCGCGAGGTCGGGCTTCAAGGTCCTCAGGCAGGAGGATCTGAGCCGCTGAGAGGGGAGGGCTTCGCCGCAGTGAAAGGTAAAAGGTGAAAAGTAAAAGGTCGGGAACTGGAGCGAAGCGCAGTCAATCAGGAGGCGGTCGAAAGCGGCCCGCTGAAAACTGATACGGATTAATGATCGTTTCTGGCATAATAAAGGAAGCTGCGGTGGCTTTGGCAGTGGCATGGGCTTCCAGCCCATGCACC
>CAYMMC010000084.1:0-9435 GCA_964391125.1 uncultured Akkermansia sp. | reverse complement strand
TCCTCAAGAACCTGACGGAGGAGTCCCTCAGCGGCACGATCCCGGAGAGCGTCTTCATCGCCTTCCAGTCGACCTTCATCATCATCACGCCGGCGCTGATCGTGGGCGCCTTCGCCGAGCGCATGAAGTTTTCCGCCGTGCTCATCTTCACCACTCTCTGGGCGACCTTCTCCTACATCCCGGTCTGGCACATGGCCTGGTCGGGCGTGGGCCTCTTCACCAAGTGGGACGTGATCGACTTCGCCGGCGGCACCGTCGTCCACATCAACGCGGGCATCGCGGGCCTCGTCGCCTGCCTCAAGGTGGGCCGGCGCAAGGGCTTCGGCACCAGCGCGATGCATCCGCACAACGTTCCCATGACCGTCATCGGCGCCTGCCTGCTCTGGGTCGGCTGGTTCGGCTTCAACGCGGGCAGCGCGGCGGCGGCGGACTTCTCCGCCGGCTTCGCGATGCTGACGACGCAGATCGCCACGGCGGCGGCGGTGCTGGCCTGGGTGCTGGTGGAATGGATCGTGGCGAAGAAGCCCACCGCCGTCGGCGCCGCCACCGGGGCCGTCGCGGGTCTCGGCGCGATCACGCCGGCGGCCGGAACGGCGACCGTGGCCGGGGCGCTCGTCATCGGGACCGCCTCGGGCGTGATCTGCTATTTCTGCGCGACCTCGCTCAAGCGGGCCCTGAAATACGACGACAGCCTCGACGTCTTCGGCGTCCACGGCATCGGCGGGATCGTCGGCGCGATCCTGACCGGGGTCTTCGTCCGCGGCGGAGCGGCGGACGGACAGGTCGTCCAGCAGATCAAGAGCGTCGTCCTCACCATCGGCTGGAGCGGCGTGGTCTCAGTGCTCGCCCTGCTGATCGCCAAGTTCGCCGTCGGGCTGCGCGTTCCCGAATCGGAGGAGGACGCCGGTCTCGACACCACCTCGCACGGAGAGTCGGCCTACCCCAACTGACGTTCCGAAGCGCGTGAAGGAAACCTCCGCCGGCCAAGTCCGGCGGAGGTTTTCCGCGTCCGGATCAGTCCGCCTGCTTCAGCTCGGCGGCCATTTCGAGCAGGGCGTCGACGATCTTCACCGAGGCCTGCGGCTCGAGGTTGTTCGTTCCCGGCCAGGTCTCGTAGCCGCCGAGCTCGAAGTGCCGGGGCGTCGGCAGGTAGCCGTAGTAGCCGTTGGCCAGCTCGATCATGAAGGACTTCCCGAAGGGGCTCCGCTCGCGGAACTCGAGGCCGGTTTCGGCGAAGGTCTCGCAGGGGGCCGTGCCGATGCAGATCTCGCCGATGCGGACGGCCTGCACCGGCAGCTTCGTCTCCGGGCCGGCCTTGGCGAGCCGCTGGACGCGCGCGGCGTAGGAGAGCGGCAGCACCGCCTTGTCGCCGATGCGGGGGGCCTTCGCCTCGGTCTCGCGAGCCCAGGCGAGGAGCTCGTCGGGTATGGTGCGCCACTTCACGCCGAGCTCGCGGTAGCGCGCGTCGAGCGGCGCCTCGGCCGACCATTCGAGCGTCTCCGCCGCGGCGGCGACCTTGCCGGCGAGATCGTTGGCGACGAACTGCATCTGCTCGTAGGGCGCCTTGTTGGGGCGCGGCTCGCGGAAGTTGATGTTGTTGATGTCGCCGCTGGTGCCGTTGGCCATCATGGCGACCATGGGGGGATCCTGCCCCTCCTCCCCGAGGGCCTTCTCGATCGCCTTGCTGTAGTAGCCGAAGTAGTCCGCCGAGACGTGGGCGCGTCCGACGCCGCCGACGTAGTGAAGCGAATAGGCCGAAAGGAGGGAGATGAACTTTCCTCCCCCCGCCTCGCGCAGGGCGACGAAGGAGACCCGCGGATCGGTCGGTCCGGCGGGCTCGACCAGGTTGTCCCCGCCGGCCCGCGGGTTCATCTTCACCTTCTCGTCGGTCTTGCCGAAGGGGTTCTCGGGCATCGTCCCCTCCGCGAGGAACCAGCGGCGGTTGAAGACGTGCTCGGGCGCGTCGAGATGGCCGAAGGCGATCTCGGCGGGGCGGAGGAGGTTCGTGGCGCGGCGCACGCCGTCGGCGATGCGGCGGGCCACGAAGCGCTGGTAGTCGGTAAGCTCGACGTCGACGATCAATCCGGCGTTCAGCGCGTTGGTGGCGGAATGGGTGTGCGTCGCCGAGATCACGACGTGGCTCGGGGGGATGGAGAGCTCGCGCTCGATGTGCTCCTTCGCGGCGAGGGCGAGGCTGCGGTGCAGCCCCAGCAGGTCGCAGACGACCAGGGCCAGCTTCGTCTCCCCGTCGTCGAGGACGAGGCAGCGGGCGTGGAGCTCGTCGTGGATGTGCTCGGCGGGGAAGGGGGTGAAGCCGCCGACGATGGGCTCGCCGAGCGGCGGGGTGAGGACGCTGGTGGCGGCCCCGGCGCGGAGGGCCGGCTTGGCCTGCTGCGCCGCGGCGGGCAGGCAGGCGAGGGCGAGGAGCAGGACGGCGAGGAAGGTGGGGCGGTTCATGCCCACGAGGCTGGCAGGCGTGGCGGTTTCCTTCAAGAGCGAAGCGGACCGCGCGGGGTGGCGCATTCCCGCTGCGGGGAGAGGGCGCCAAGTCTTGAGAAGACAGGCGCGGTGGCCCGAGGCGCGGCCAAAAAGCGGTTGAAGTGGAGGGCGTTCCTCTCTACCTTCCCCGCCCCTGCCCGAACCCCGGCTTCCACGGGCGAGCCGTCCCCCCATGCTCAGCCAGATCCGACACTTCCAAAAAGGCCTGCTCATCGCCGTCACCGCCGTGATCGTGGTCTCCTTCGCCTTCCTCTATTCCGACTACGACTTCGTCGGCGGCACCCTGGGACGGCGCGACTGCGTCGTGAAGGTCTACGAGCGCTGCTACCGCATGAAGGAGGCGCAGAAGCTCGCGGGCAACTTCGACATGGCCCTTCAGCTCGGGATGTACGACTTCGCCATGGTCCTCTTCGGCGAGCGGCGCATGGACCGCGACCCCACCGATTTCGTCATGAGCCTCGTCGTCCTGAGGAAGGAGGCCGAGAGGCTCGGCATCGAGCCCAGCGCCGAGGAGATCAAGGCGGCGATTCCGGAGCTGCCGATCTTCCAGCAGCCCTGGGTCAACGCGCAGTATCTCGAGAACAACCTCCTCGGCCCGAACGGCTTCACCCAGGGCGACCTCGCCCAGCTGGTGAAGGACTACCTCTCCTTCCAGAAGCTCCGCGATCTGCTCGGGGCCGGCGTGGAGGCCCTTCCCAGCGAAGCCGAGAAGCGCTACGTCAAGGGCAACCAGATCTACACCGCCTCGCTCGTCCGCTTCGACCGGGCCGGACACGTCGAGGGCGTCGAGATCACCGACGAGGACGTCTCCAAATACTACGAGGAGAACAAGGACTCCCTCATGAGCGAAGCGAAGCGAGGTTTCCACTACGTCAAGTTCGCCCCGAAGCCCCTCCCCGAGGACGCCAGCAACGAAGCCAGGGCCAAGGCCAATCTCGGCTTCGCCAACGCCGTGAACCGCGCCTACGCCGACCTCGCCGCCGACGACGCCGACTTCGGCGCCGTCGCCGAGCAGTACGCCGGGGAGAAGGCCGAGTTCACCGCCGAGACCGGAGTCCTGGAGGCCTTCGCCCGCGACGAGGCCCCCGAACTGCTCGAGGGCAACGAGGCCGCCCTCGACGACCTCTTCAGCGGCGCGATGCAGCCCGGCGGGGTCAGCGTGCCCATCGACGCCGGCGGGGGCGCCTACCTCGTCTTCCACTTCGCCGAGTCGGTCGAGCCCGTCCCCCTCACCTTGGAACAGGCCGCCCCCGCGATCAAGGAGGCCCTGCTCGCGACGCGGTCCAACCGCGCCGTCAGCGACGCCGCCAGCGACGCCCTGGCCAAGCTGAACGAGGCGGTCAAGGCCGGGAAGCCCTTCGCCGCCGCCGCCAAGGAGCTCGGTCTCGAAGCCGTCCCCCTGCCTCCCTTCTCGGTGAACGAGCCGCCCGCCGACCTCGCCGACGCCGCTCTCGTCGTCCAGGCGGCCGACGGACTGGCGGAGAAGGAGATCTCCTCCGTCACCGAGCGCCCCGGCGGCGAAGGCTACCTCCTCGTCTACGTCGACAAGATCGAGATCTACCAGGACGAGCAGGCCGAATCGAGGAGGAACTCCCTCGCGGCCTCGATCAAGGCGCAGACCGGCCGTACCCTCTTCAACGCCTGGTTCAACCAGCGGAAGGCCGCCTCCGGGGCCCAGCGCCTCGACGGCCCCGCCACCCTCTCCGTCGATCTGTGAGCGCGGCCCTCGACGAGCTCTTCGACGACGCCAACGGCGACCTCGCCGTCGGCGATCTGGAGGGCGCCGTCGACAAATACCGCCGCTGCGTCGAGCTCGACCCCGGCTTCTTCGACGGCTGGCACGCCCTCGCCATGGCCCTGATGAAGACCGGTCGGCTCAAGGAGGCCATCGGCGCGGGCCTCAAGGCCACCACGCTGAAGCCCAACGACCTCCTCGCCTGGACGGCGCTCTCGCAGATGTACGTCCAGGACGGGCAGATCGGCGAGGCCGAGGACGCCAAGGGCAAGGCCCGCATCCTCTCCCTCGGCGGCAGGATCGTCCGCGATGCCTGAAGGCGGCCCGCCCCGGGGCGTCCCCGGCGGACCGAAAACGCAGCCGGGCGGAGTTTCCGAACTCGACACCTTGCCGTCCGCTCCCTATAGTTCCGTTCGTGCAAGAATACGCCTACATCCACGACGAGGACGACGTCCCCGCCCCGCTGCTCGAGGTGCCTTTTCTGGAGGCCTTCTCCAAGGAGCACCTCGACCAAGTGCTCCATGCCTCGGCCTTCATCGAGTACGATCCCGACGACGTCGTCATCGCCGAGGGCGAGGAGGCCTCCCGCATCTTCATCCTGCTCACCGGCGAGGTTGCGGTGGTCAAGGGCGACCGCCAGCTCGTCCGGATGAGCCATCCCGGCGACATCTTCGGCGAGCTCGCCGCCTTGGAGGACGAGGTGCGCTCCGCCTCCGTCGTGGCGGTGAAGGATTCCTTCTGCCTCGCCGTGGACCAGAGATTCCTGGAGCACATCCTGCCGAAGGAGGAGAACCCCGCCTTCTACGCCTGCCTCTACGAGTTCATCGCCAAGCTGACGACGAAGCGGCTCAAGGCGACCTCGCAGTATCTGGCGAAGCTGGACGAAGAGCTGCGGCAGCTCAAGGAATCCCTCGCGGCGGGGTGATCGGCCTTGCGGTCCGCCGCCCGGGCCCCGATGCCTCCGCCGGCCAGGCGACGCCTATCCCGCGACGCGTTCGTAGAGGGCGAGGGTCTGGCGGGCGATGCCGGCCCAACTGAAGCGCTCCAGCACCCGCTCCCGCCCCGCCCGGCCCATGGCGGCGCAACGCTCGGGATCGCGCATCAGCTCGTTGATCCCCCTGGCCAGGCCGCGGGCGTAGGCCTCCGGATCCAAGGGCTCGAAGGGCGGTTCGCTCTGCTGCTCCAGAGGAACGAGCAGGCCGGTTTCCCCGGGCAGGACGATCTCCTTCATCCCGCCGATCCTGGAGGCGACGACGGGCGTCTCGCAGGCCATCGCCTCGAGGTTGATGATGCCGAAGGGCTCGTAGATCGAAGGGGTGCAGAAGACCCGGGCGTGGCTGTAGAGGACGATCTTCTCGCGAGTCGGGACCATCTCCTGGATCCAGACGATGCGGCCGGGGTGGGCGGCGCGGGCCGCCTCGACCGCCGCCTCCATCTCCGCTTTGATCTCGGGGGTGTCCGGAGCCCCGGCGCAGAGCACCACCTGAGTGTCCGGATCGAGATGGCTCACCGCGTTGACGAGATGGACGATGCCCTTTTGCCGGGTGATGCGCCCCACGAAGAGGACGAAGGGCGCTGCCGGATCGACGCCATGCTTCTCCATGATCTCGTCGTCGAAGGTGGGCCGATACTCCTCCGGATCGATGCCGTTGTGGATCACGTGGATTTTCTCCTCGGGCACGTCGAAGAGCCGCAGGATGTCCTCCCGCGTCTCGGCGGAGACGGCGACGACGGCATCCGCCATCTCGATGGCGGTCTTTTCGAGCCAGACGGTGAAGTCGTAGGCTCCTCCGAGCTGCTCGCGTTTCCAGGGGCGCAGGGGTTCCAGCGAGTGTACCGTCAGGACTAGGGGAAGTCCGTAGGTCAGCTTCGCGAGGATGCCGCCGAAATGGGAATACCAAGTGTGCAGGTGGACGACGTCGGCGTCGATGGCGCGGGTGTTGAAGTCGAGGCAGCGCTGCAGGGCGGCGAAGACCGGGTGGAAGGGCTTGGGCGCGGTGTAGCCCGAGGCATCGGCGCCGAAGCCGCGGGCGGCGGGATTGCCGTCGGGGCATAGCTGGTCGCCGAAGCACCGCACCTCCACCTCGCAGAGCCGGGCCAGTTCCTGCGCGAGGTATTGGACGTGGATCCCGGCTCCGCCGTAGATGTTCGGTGGATACTCGTTGGTGAGGAAAAGCGCCTTCATCGATCGATGGGGGGGCAAGAGAGCGGTTCCGGAGATGGATTGCAAGGACGGAACGCAGGAGGGGCGGGGATGCCCGGCCCGAGAGGGGCGCCGCTCTCCGTCCCGGGAGACTGCCGCCCCCCGAGCTCAATCGACCCGGTTGACCCGTTCTCCGGCGCGGAAGGCGCGGAGGTTCGCGACGACGCCGTCGAGCAGGCGCTGCCTCGCCTCGAGCGCGCTCCACGCGGTGTGCGGGGTGATGAGGAGATTGTCGAGCCCCGCCGCCACGGCGGCGAGGAAGGGATGGTCGGCGGGGGGCGGTTCGGGCGTCAGGACGTCGACGGCCGCTCCGCGGATCGTGCCGCCGCGCAGGGCGGCGACGAGGTCGGTCTCGTGGACGAGATCGCCCCGGCCGGTGTTGACGAGAAAGGCGCCGGGCTTCATTTTCGCCAGCGTCCTCGCATTGATGAAATGCCGCGTCTCGGGGGTGAGGGGGCAGTGCAGGGTGACGGCGTCGGCGCTTGCGAAGAATTCGTCGGGAGCGAGACGGGGGATCTCGCCGCCGCTCGGGGCGCCCTCGCGTCCGTAGGCGACGACCCTCATGCCGAAGGCCGCGCCGATGCGGGCGACGGCCCGTCCGATGGCGCCGAGACCGACGATGCCGAGGGTCTTGCCGGCGAGCTCGCCCACGGGATGGTCGAGGCGGGTGAAGATGGGGGAGCGCGCCCAATGCCCTGCCTCGGCGGCGTAGCGGTGGACGTTGGTGGCCAGGTTGAGCAGGCTCGCGAAGACGTGCTGGGCGACGGCCTCGGTGCTGTAGCCCGCGACGTTGCAGACGGCGAGGCCGCGGGTTCGGGCGGCGTCGAGATCGACGTTGTTGACCCCCGTGGCGACGACTTGGACGAGCTTCAGCTTGGGGGCGGAGTCCATCTCCTCGGCGCCGACGATCGCCTTGTTCGTGAGGACGATGTCGGCCTCGGCGAGCCGGGTTCGGGTCTCCTCGCGAGTGCTGGTGGGATGGCTGACGAGGCGGCCGAGGGACTCGAGGCCGGAAAAGTCGAGGTCGCCCCGGTCGGTGGTGGCGCGGTCGAGGAAGACGAGGGTGTCGCTCATGGTCTGGGGGGATTGCCGAGGCATTCGGGAGCGAAGCGCGGCTCCTTAAACATGCATAAAAGACGGAAAAACGAAAATGGAGATGGGATGCGGTTGGCGGCCGGCCCCGGTCCCGTCGCGGATCATTCCAGCGAGGCCATCACCTCGATCATGGCGACGGCGGCCTCGGCTGCCTCGCGCCCGCGGTTCAGCTCGTCGCCCAAGGTGCGGATCTCGGCCTGTTCCGCGCTTTCGACGAGGAGCACCTCGTGGATGACCGGCACGAGATGGGAGACGCCGGTGTCCTGAAGGCTGCGGGTGATCGACTCGGCGATGAGGTCGGCGTGGGCGGTGGAGCCCCGAATGATGACGCCGAGGGCGAGGATGGCGAGGGGCTGGTCCGCGGAGGAGGCCAGGGCCTCCACGACGACGGGAATCTCGAAGGCCCCGGGGACGCGGACGACGCGCCGCCCGAGCTCCGGCGCGAGTCTCGCGAGCGTGGCCGAGGCGGATTCGACGAGGGCGTCGGTGAAGCGCGCGTTGTAGCGGCTCGCGACGATGGCGACGGAGCCCGCGCGATCGGTCGGGGCGGGGGAATCGGGGGCGGATTTCATGGGACGGGGCGCGGAACCTCCGCGCCGTTGCGGAAGCAAGGTCGCGGGCAACGCGGGAGAGTCAACCGCAGGGATCGGGGTCGGCGGCTCTTGGAGAAGGAGGCCGCAGGACGCGTTTCGCGGGTCCGATCCTCAGGCCTCCGGCCCTGCCGAAGGCGCCCCATTCGTTCGCCGCAGCTCCCGCCACGCCCAGCGGAACAGATTCCGGCTGTCCGCGAAGCGGGCCGCGGCGGAGGAGGAGCCCAGCGTGACCACGATCAGGCTCCTGCCTCCGTGCGTGCCCGTGGCCACCAGGCAATGGCCTGCGGCAGGCGTGGTGCCGGTTTTGACGCCGTCGTAGTTGGCGAGTCGGAGCAGCTCGTTGGTGTTCTCCCATTCCGCCTGCCGTTCCGTGCCGTCCGGTCGGAGGATGGTGGCGGCGTGGCTGGCGCTGGAGACGACTTCGCGGAAGAGGGGGTGCTTCCTCGCCGCGAAGGCCAGCGCGACGAGGTCCCTCGCCGTGGTGGTCCGGGCGTCGCTTCCGCCGCCGTCTCCGTAGGCGATGCGGTAGGTGGTGCCGTCCATGCCGAGGCGCCGTGCGCCGCGGTTCATCTCGGCCACGAAATTCATTCTCGTGGCGGAGGCGGCGGTCGTCGCCTCCGCGGGCGTCTCGTCTCCGGGCGGGGGGAGGCGGGGGTGGAAGTGCTCGGCGAAGGCGTTGCCCATGTCGTTGCCCGAGGGCAGCATCAGGGCGTAGAGACCGTCCCGCACGCGGACCTTCTCGCCCTCGTGGAGATCGGCGGTGGAGCCGGCGGTGCCGTCCGCGAGCTTGGAAACGACGACCCATTCGTCGAGCACGGCGGGGTCGGCCGCCGCCAGTTCGAGCACGGCCAGGGCGCACATCATCTTGGTGGTGCTGGCCGCCTTGCGCGGCTCGTCGGGGCGGAGCGACCAGAGCAGCCTGCCGTCGTCCGCGTCGGCGACGGCCCAGGCAGTGGCGGTCACCACCGGAGGAGCGTCCAAGTCCTCGGAGACGGGTTCGGAGGCGAGACAGACCGACCGCGCCAAGACGAGGAACAGGACGGAATGGCGGAGGGCGGGCATCGGGTTCATCGTGCCGCTGGTCAGGGACGGGGAGAAAGGCGGATCCGGGGCAAGGGCGCGGGCGGAGGAGGGAAGCTTAGCGGAGCGGGATCGCGTGTCAACCGGCGGGACAGGCCAAGAGGCCGGCGCATGGAGCCGTCCCTCCGCGCGGCGGCACGACATCCCCGCCTCCGCGGTCTGCTCGCCGTTCCATCGGTAGTTCGTGGCGGGGCAGGCACGGAGGACCATGCGGCGATGGAGAACCGCTG
>CAYMMC010000083.1:0-9439 GCA_964391125.1 uncultured Akkermansia sp. | reverse complement strand
TCCCCGAGCGGGCCGCTCGGGGCTACCCTTGAACCCCGCGGCGGTGCGCGGGGGGATGATGGAATGGGCGGGAAAGGCGTTCGAGGCCTCTTGAGGAACGAGGCCGCAGGCCGCTTCGGGTGGCTCCAGTCCCCAAAGCTCCGGTTCTGCCGGAGGTTTCCGATTGCGGCCATCCTTCCCATCCGACGAAGCAGAGTCGCGAGACCGTTGTCCCCGCAATGAAACTTTCTCGGGAATCCAGCGGCTTCGCCGGAGGTGTTTCGGAACGCCCCTGCGGGCTGCCTTTCTGGCAGGCGATGCCGCTCCGCTCCGTTGTCGTCGCGCCTCGCCAGCCGGAGAAATGCCTCGCCGTTTTCCGTCGCGAGGTTTTTCAACGGCCTCCTAAGGGCGCGAAGTCCGAACCGCGCATCCCCGCTACTTCGGCGGCGCCTCGACGAACTCGCGGACGGCGGCGATGTATTCGGCGAGGGAGTCGCTCGGCTTCAGCTCCTGCGACTTGCCGAGATGCTCCAGCGCCGTCTCGTAGTCGCGGGCGGCGACGAGGAGACGCCCCCTGGCGAGGTGGGCGGCGGCGGCGTGCTCGGGAAGGCGCTCGGCCTGCTCGAGCAGCATCTCGGCCTCTTCGTTCTGGCCGGCGTCCTCGCGGAAGCGGGCGAGGAGGAGCAGCGCGTGCCCGTCGAGGGGCTCGCGGCGGAGCCACTCCTCGACCCGTTTCGCTCCGGCGGCGGGATCGCCGGTCTCGAGCTCGAGGATGGCGCGGGCCCGGGTCAGGCGCGAAACGAGGGCCTTCTCGCCCGTGGCCGGGTCGAGTTCCTTGCGGTAGTATTCGATTTCGTCGAGGAGGGCGGCGAATTCCTTCGCGCGGGTCCAGTCGGAGGCGGAGAGGAAGAGCTCGAGCGCTTCGACGGCGCGGGGCGGGGCGACCGGCTCGGGCGCGGAGAGGGCGGCGCGGTAGCGTTCCAGCGCGAGGGCGGGCAGGTCGCACTGGGCGTAGAGGTGGCCGAGGGTGAGGAGGCTGTTGGCGTCGAGCGCTCCGCTGCGGTGGACGATCTCGAGGTTCGTCGCGGCGCGGAGCTTGTCGTCGAGGCGGATCCAGGCGTCGGCCTGGGCGAGCCAGGCGGCGGGGTCGTCGGGCGTCTCCTCGACGAGGGTCTGGAGGAGGCTGGCCGCTTCGCGGGAATGTTCCAGCGCGACGAGGGCCTGGGCGGCGCCGAGTCTCCACTGCCGCTCCTTCGGCTGGGTCAGCATGGCGGCCCGGTAGGCGTCGAGAGCGGCCTGGTGGTGGTCGCGGGTGGCGTGGCAGTATCCCAACAGGCCGTAGGTGAGCCCGTCGTTGGCCCCCAGCTCGAGCGCCCTCGCGAGATGGGTCTCGGCTTCGTCGGTCTTGCCCTCGTGGACGTGGAGCACGGCGAGATTCCGGTGGGCGTCGCGGAAGTTGGGGAAGGCGGCGATGGCCTTCCCGAAGTTCGTCCGGGCGGCTTTCGCGTCCCCTTCCTCGTATTGCAGCGTGGCGAGGTTGAAGAGCATGGCGGGGCTGCGGTCCAGGATGGAGCTGCCGCCGAGCGTGGCGATGGCGGCCTTGCGGTCGGCCGCGGCCATTTCCTCCGCCGCCTTCTTCAGGTAGAACTCCTCGTCGGTGGTGATGAGGGGTTCGATCCTCGAGTCGATCCCGAAGCTGCCGGTGACCGCCTTTCGGAAGGACTCGCTCTTCCACAGCGGATCGATGGGCAGGGGCGCGGCGGCGACGGGGAGGCGGCCCGCGACGACGAGGAGGGGAAGCAGCAGCAGGGGGAGGCGGCGCATCAGGACTTGAGGATGAGGGGCCATTTGAAGACGAGATTGACGGGCCGGCCGTCCTTCTTCGGCGGGGTGAAGCGGGCCCGGGTGGCGAAGGAGCGCGCCATCGCGGTGAAGTCGTCGTGGGGGCTCTCGAGGACGCGCTTGACGGTGACGGTGCCGTTCGACTTGATGAGGACCTCGAGGACGACCTTGGCCTCCTTCACGCCGCGGCGGAGCTGGGAGGCGGGGAAGGTGACGCTGGGCCGGCTGACGAGCCGGGGCTGGGAATCGAGGTCGGCGAGGCCGAAGGTCATGCTGCCGCGGGCGAGACCGGGCTGCCCGCTGCCGTCGCCGGTGCCGTATTCGGCGGTGGAGGCGGCGAAGTGGAGGGGCTGCATCTTGAAGTCCAGCCCCTTGGAGATCTGCGCCTTGATGGCGGGAGCGTCGGTGTTGGCGACGTCGAGGCTCAGGGTGGGCAGGTCGAGATGGAGCTGGGGGGGCGTCTCGACCGGTTCCGCCGAGGCGGGAGGCGGCGGGGGCGGCGGGGGCGCGGCCCCTCCGGGCGAGGCGCTGTGCATGGAGCGCAGGGAGAGGGTGGGCGCGTCGGAATAGTCCCTGACATGGAGGGCCGAGGAAAAGCACCAGCAGGACGGTGAGCGCCGTCGCCGCCAGCATCAGCCCGAGGGTGGCGACATTGCCGATCCAGGAAGCGCGGGCGCTCCGGTGGTGGGGCGGAGCCAGCGCCTCGGAGGGTTCCGCGAGAAAGGTGCTGGAGGCGGTCCTATTCATGGATGGTGGAAACGAAGACGCTCTTGGCGCCTCCCAGCTTGGCCTCGTCGAGCACCGAGACGGTGGCGTCGGTGGGCGCCGCCTTGTCCGCCTGGATGATCACGGGGGTGTTGTTCTCCTTGGCCAGCTTGCCCACGACGGAGCGGACGCCGGCGACGCCGATCTCGCGTCCCCCGTGGAAGACCTGGCCCGAGGAGCTGATGCCGATGAGGATGCTGTTCTTGTCGAGGTCGCTCTGGGTCGCGGCGCGGGGGCGGTCGATCTCGACGCCGGTCTCGTCGACGAAGACGCTGGTGACGATGAAGAAGAGGAGCAGGATGAAGACGACGTCGATGAGCGGGACGACGTTGATGTGCCCGGCGCCGGCCTCTTCGGTGCCGTCGGCCGTCTTTCGGAATCGCTTGGACATGGCGGGCGTTGGGGTCGGTCAGGATGGGTCCGGCGAGGCGAGCTGGAGGAGGCGCGACTCGATGCTGCCGAAGGCGGTGCGCTGGCGTTCGTGCCGGCCCTTCATGATGGTGCAGACGATGAAGGTGGGCACGCCGATGATGAGGCCGGTCTGGGTGGAGATGAGGGCCTCGGCGATGCCTTTGGAGATGAGCTCGACTCGGGCTTCGTCCTCCCCGCCGGTGCTCAGCCCGTGGAAGGTGGCGAGCATGCCGGCCACGGTGCCGAGCAAGCCGACCAAGGGCGCCGACTCGATCAGGGTGAAGGCGAAGGGGAAGCGCCGGTCGACGACGGCGAAGAGCCGCTGGGAAATCCCCTGCAGCTCCTGGGCGCGCGAGTCGGCGTCGCGCTTCAAGGCGGCGTCGAGGCGCTCGATGTGGGCGCGGGCGTCGCCTTTCTTGCCGAGGACGCGGGCCCATTCCCGCGAGCTGAGCAGGGGCGGGTCGGGATAGCGCATGAACCTCAGGATCGAGAGCAGCGTGAAGGCGATGGCGAAGCCCAGCGCGATCAGTCCCCAGAAGACCACTCCGCCCTCCGCCGAGAGCTTCTGGATCTCCGTCAGCAGGCGTTCGGGGATGCTCATTTGCGTCGGGGTTCTTTCTGGTTGGGGGTTCTCGGGCGGCGGGCTCCGGCGCGATCGCTCGGGATCACGCGAGCGCCTCGGTGGGGCCGCCCGCCGGGTAGGGCCGGGACGTTTCCGCCGCGGAGGCGGGCTTGGCCCCGACCTGGGGGGCGGGCTCGTCGGAGTAGCGGTCCGGCCGGAGGCCATTGATGAAGGTGAGGCTGGCCAGCTCCATGGCGTCTTTGATTCCGTGGACCTTGCGCGACATCAGGGCGTAGGCGATGAGCGAGGGGATGGCGACGATGAGGCCGTATTCGGTGCCGATGAGCGCCTCGGAGATGCCCGAGGCGAGCGGCTTGGCGTCGCCCGAACCGAAGATGGTGATGAGGCGGAACGTCTCCATGATCCCGGTGACGGTGGCTAGCAGACCGAGCAGGGGGCCCGCCCCGGCGGCGACCGAAAGGAGCGGCAGCCCGCGCTGCAGGGGCGGGATGGCCTCGATGTATTTTTCGTAGAGGCCCTCCTCCAGAGTCTCCCTGGTGAAGGGCTCGTCCGACGAGACGATGTCGATCCCTCGTTCGAGAAGCCGCTTCGCGGGGTGGCGGACCTTGGCGATGGCCTCGCGCGCCCGGGACGGTTCGTTGCGGTGGAGGTGGTCGAGCACCGTCTGGACGCACCTCGGCGAGAAGTCGCGCACCCGCGACAACTGCACCCACTTGATGATCCCGGTGGCGAAGGCGACGATCCCGAGGAGGATGATGGGATACATCCAGAAGCCGCCCTCCTGGATGTGCTCGACCAGGGTGCGCCGGGTCTCCTCCAGGGCGACGGCGGTCCCCATGGTGGGGTCGAAGCGCAGGGTGGTCGACTCCCCCCTGAGGGTCGCGCCGATCGGGCCGGCCTGTTCGGTGCCGGGCACGATGAGGGGCATCATGTCGGCGTTGACGGTGACCAGGCCGGAGACGTGGCCGTCGTCGGAGAGGAACCAGCTGACCGGGCCAGCCTCGGCGAAGGTCCCCGGGATGAGGGCGCCGTCCTGGGAAATGGCCTCGCCCTTCACGGCCTGGACGGTTCCGATGTCCTTGAACTGGGCGATGGTGGCCTCGAGCAGGGCCAGATGCCCGGCGGAGGACGGAGCGTCGAGCAGCTCCCGGTTGGCTTCGTTGCGCGCCAGGCTCTGCCGGGCCTCGCTCGCCTTCCGGAATTCGAAGAGGAGGCCCTCGATGTACTGCCGCTCGTCGCGCCAGACCTTCAGCTCGCCCTCCGTCTTGGCGAATTCGGATTCGGCGGCCTCGCGCGAGGTGCGGGCCAGTTCGGAGAGGCGGCGCTTCTCGCGCAACTCGGCGGCGATGGTGTTGCTCTCCTTCGCCAGGGCGGGCTTCTCCGCGAGGATCGCCCCGCGCACCTCGGCCAGTTCGGCGAGAGCCTTTTCCAAGTCGGCGTCGACGGCCTTCGCCGCCTTGTCGTAGGCGGCGCGTCGGTCGCTGGCGGCGGAGTCGTCCTGCGCCGATGCCCCGGCGACGCCCAGGCAGAGCCCCAGCGAAAGAAGGAATGAGGGAAGGAAGCGCATCAGATCACGGATTCGAAGGATTGCCGAAGGGCAGGGCGACGAACTTCGGAGGCACGTTGGTGCGGAGAACGTCGATGGCGAGCCGGACGCTGTCCGCGATTTTGGGCGACTCGACCCATTGCCATCCGTCCGGCCCGGGGGCCCCGTAGCCGGCGTATTTGCCGGTCTGGTCGACGTAGTAGGCCCGGGAGAGACCGAGGTAGAGGATGCCGACCTCTCGCCGCTCGCCGTCGATCTCGCGGATCTCGTTGTCCCAGCTGAGGCTGTTGTGGAACTCCAGCATCGCCTGGACGATCAGCAGCACGTCCCGGGTCCGGTTCTGCAGGGAGGCTTCGGGATCGCCCTCCTCGAGCCGGATCACCGCCTCCTCCACCTTCTCGCGCAGCGGCAGGGGGAAGACCTTCGCCAGCGGACGGAGCTCGTCTTCCAACGGGCCGAGCCGTTGCTCCAGCCCGCGGCGCCACTGCTTCATGTCCTCCTCCTCCTTGGCGAAGGAGCTGCGCTTTTCGTCCAGCTCCTTGACTCGGTCCTCGGCCAGGCGCACGAACTCGTCGAGCTTCTCGATCTCGGACTTCCGGATCGCGTTGAGGTCGGTGAGGGTCTGCTTCTCCATCTCCCAGGCCGCCTTCTCCTCGCCCACGAGCTGGAGCGTCTTGATCCATTCGGAGACCTTCGTCTGGACGATGGCGGCGGGGGCCGCTTCGTCCGCCTGGAGCGGCATCCACAGCGCGGCGAACGCAAGGGCGGTCGCGGTGCCGCGCCGGAAACCGGAGCAGGGGTCTGTCGTCGAAATTCGGTCGCGTCTCATGATGAGGGGTGTCGCCCGGCGGGGGGCTTCGGTGACGCCGCAACACGACGGCCACCCGCTAGCCCGGAACACTGATACGTAGTCTCATTATCAGGCGAGTTTCCTAAGTTGGCGGAAAACGACGATTTCGCAACTGCGGATTGGCGCAACTTCGATCAGCCCCGCGCCCGGCGCGCCGCGACGAAGGAGCGCACCGCCAGCACGGTGAAGACGACGCAGATCGCGGTCATCGCCAGGATGAGCTTCGGCGCCGCGTCGGAGAAGTCGACCGTGCCCTTGACGAGGCCGGGGACGAGCCGCCCCAGTCCGGCGAGCGCCCCGAGCAGGGAGAAGAGCACGGCGATATGCATGCCGAGCATGTTCTTCTTCAGCGCGACGATCGCGCCGACGAGCATGGGAATGCCGACGAAGGCCGGGATCAGCGCCGTGACCGACTGCTGCGTCGCGCCGATCGCCTCCCAGGCGAAATAACCGACGAGTCCGGTGAGGATGAGCAGGGCGGAACAGATGAAGGCGAGATTTCTCATGGGGGGAATGGCGTTGCCTACATGCTTAGGACAGATGTCGGCCCCGTCAATCGAATCGTCCTCCGACATCCCGCCATCCGGGGCGGCGGGCAAGGCGGCCGGACGGGAACGGAGCGGCTCCGACCGGCGCTTCGGCGGACTTGCCGGCGCTCAAGCGGCGGCGGCGTTCCGCCAAGCGCGGAGGAGGAGGACGTGGGTCAGGATCAGTGTCCTGGCCTGGGCGCGACAGAGCGGATCGGCATGGTGCCGCAAGGGCCACTGCTGGCGGATGATCTGTCTCGCGAGTTCGGCCATGGTCGGAAGCGGGATGGCGCGGGAAAGATTCGCGCCCTCCTCCAATGGACTTGCCGCGACGCTCCGTGGCGTGACGGAGACGGACGAGACCGCGACCTCCCCTCCCCCATCCCACCCGCCGGACCGGGTCAGGCCGCGAGCCGGTCGCCGAAGTGGTCGATGTCCGCCCAGCGGTCGCCGAGCGACTGGCCGAGGGCTTGCTTCGCGCGATGGATCAGCACCCAGAGGTTCGCCTTGGAGATGTTGAGCTCCTCCGTGATCTCCTCGGTCGAGAGGCCCTCGATCTCGCGGAGCTGGAAGGCCCGGCCCATCTTCGCGGGCAGGTGCTCGATGGCGTCGGCCAGCTCCGTCATGAACTCGTTCCGCTCCGTCGCGGCGCCGGGGCGCTGGCCGTTGCGGAGGTCGGGCTGGCGCTCGATCCAGGAGACCGCCTCGGCTTCGCCCGCGTCGGGCCGCTCCAGGTCGCTCGCGAGGACGGCAGGACGCCGGGCGTTGCGCCGGTAGTGGTCGATGATCTTGTTTCGCAGGATGCCGGTCAGCCAGGTCCGCTCCGTGCAGTCGCCGCGGAAATGGGCGCGGCCGTGCCAGGCCGAGGCGAAGGTGTCCTGGACGAGATCCTCGGCCGCCCCGTAGTCCGAGACCCGTTGCAGGGCGAAACGGAGAAGGACGTCGCGGTGGGCGAGGTTCCACTGTTCGGGATCGAGTCGATGCGGATTCATTGCAGGAAATTTCGGGGAGGAGGGCGGCGGGAAAGCCTGCCGCGACCGGTTCGGACGTCAGCGGCCCATCATTTCGACGGCGGCGTCGCGGGCGACGCGGACGGGCCAGGATTGCTTCAGGTTCTGGGCCTCGCTGGTCGCGCCGGAGTAGAGAAGGAAAATGCGGTCGCCGATCTCGTCGGCCCGCTCGGGCACGAGGACGGCCTGGGCGGCGAGCCGGCGGAGAAAGCGGCGGGTCGATTCCTTGTGGTGGAGGATCTCGGCGGTGATGCCGGGACAGTTCTCGTCGGAGACGGCTCCCGTGTTGGAGTAGGGGCAGCCGCGGAAATGGCTGGCCACGAGGAACTGCTCCAACTCGTCGAACCACGAGGCCAGCTTCCGCTCCGGGGCCTCGGGGTCGGCCAGCAGGTCGTTTCGCTGCGCCTCGGAACGCTCGTGGACGGAGCGCAGCCAGGCGGCGCAGAGGGACTCCTTCGAGGGGAAGTGCTGGTAGAAGCTCGCCTTCGCCGTCCCGGCCTTCTCGATGATCTCGTTGATGCCCACGCCCGAGTAGCCCCGCTGGAAGAACAGCTCCCCGGCGGTCTCCAGGATTCGCTCCTTGGCGTTCGGCCTCCTCGTCACCATGGGGACACTGTAGACAGACAGACCTGTCTGTAAAGTGGTTTTTCAAAAAACCCCCTCCGCGAATCCGGGCGCGTCGCCCTCGCGCCCGGACACGGCGGTGCGGTCGGCCCGTTGCCCCCCGCAGCGGCATCCCTCCCCGCTTCATCCAGCCCTTCATCGTCTCCAAGCGCACCGAGACTCACTCCGGCGCCGCCGCCTCCTCCGGGGGGAGCTTCACGGGCGTCGCCACGGGGATCTCGGCGTCCCTCGTGATGGGCCAGCGCTCCGGCTCGATGCGGATCTGCGGAGGGATTCTCACGGCGATCGAAGCCCCTTCTCCGAACTCGTAGACCCGCTCGACCAAGGGCACCGCAGTGATGACCATGGTGCCGTCCTCCATCCGCTCGATGTGCAGCACCGCCGCGCAGGTGGACGATTCCTCGATCTTGAGCGTCTCTCCGGGAACGAGGTCGAAGGTCTCCGGCGTGGCTTCGGCAGGCAGGGCGAAATCGACGTAGGCGTCCGGAAAGGTCGTGGCGCGCGCCCGGATCGCGTAGCCGGCGGGGAACACGTCCTCCTTTCCCATCGCCCGCCGAGACACCACGGTGAACTCGCCGGACAGAAAGGTGACGTCGTCCCGCTCCAGGTAGTTCCTGATGTAGTGTCGCTTGAGGATGCCGTTGTAGGCGCGCAGCTCCGTCGGGCTGAAGGGATAGACTTGCGCGTAGAGATCCTTCGCGGAACGGAACTTGCCCCGCGGCGCCGTCACCGGGGTGAAACCCTGGATCGGCGCGAGGCGGTCCAGGCGGGTGAGCAGCCGGTAGTTCATGGAATGCTCCGGCTGGCCGAACACCCACATGCAGAAGGACCAGGAGGCGAAGTTCAGACCGATCAGCACGGCGATGACCGCGATCCAGAGGATCGCGTTGCCGCCCCCGTAGCCTCCGTCGTCCTCGCGGGAGCGGCGGGAGAAGGAGCTCTGTTCGGAGAGCGATTCCATCTCAGCCTTTCCCCTCCCCGCAGGCGCCCCCCTCCGCCGGGACCTCTGCGGAGGGCTCCGCCGCCTCGGGCTCGAAGGAAGTGCCGCAGCCGCAGCTCCGCGCCGCGTTGGGATTCTCGATCTTGAAGCCCGCGTCGTTCAGCGCGTCCACGTAGTCGAGGCGGCAGCCGTCGAGATACTTCAGGCTCTCCGCATCGACGAACACCCGGGCCCCGCCGTGCTCGTAGACCGCGTCTCCGAGCTCCGGCGCGGCGACCTTCATCGCGTAGGACATCCCCGCGCATCCCCCTCGCTCCACGAAGACCCGAAGCCCATGCTCCGAGGGGGGGAGGCCCCTTTCC
>CAYMMC010000082.1:0-9474 GCA_964391125.1 uncultured Akkermansia sp. | reverse complement strand
GAACCGCTCGCGCAATCTCCGCTCCATCGTCGACCGCATCCGCCCGGCGGTCGAGACCCTCTTCGAGACCGGCCTCTCGGAGGACCGCGAGGCGCTCGTCCGCTTCGCCGTGCGGGCGAACATCCGCGCTTCCGTGGACCATCTCCGCCACGGCTCCGAGATATTGGAGCGGCTGACCGCCGAGGACGGGCTGCTCGTCGTCGGCGCGGAGTACTCGCTCGACACGGGCGTGGTCGAGTTCTTCGACAGTCCGCCCATGGTGCCGCCGGAGTAGGCCCCGCGGACGGACGCCCGGCGCGAAGGCGGGGCGGGGGAGACGTCGGCCGCTACTCGATGAAGGTCTCCTCCTCCGCCAGGGCGGTGAGGACGTTGAAGCTCAAGGTGGTGTAGGAGCGCCCCGTCGAGAACCGCACCGAGATCGGGTCGCTGAGCCCGGAGCTGCGGAAGGTCCAGAACGCTCCCGGCTGCCGGGTCCATTTCTCCGCCCCGGCAGGGCGGAGCTCCATCGTGAGCTCTCCGGGGATGGAGAAGTCCTCGTGGTAGATCCGGTCTCCCGCGAATCCCTCGGGCGGGCCGTGGTAGGAGGCGGCGGCGGGCGGCCGCTCGGTGAGGACGAAACCCTTCGGCGAGAAGACGATGTATTGGTCCCGGCGGAAGGCGTAGGCCCGCTTTTTCGCCTTCAGGGCCGCTCTCCGCAGGTCGGTCGAGGCCCGCGAGAGCGCCTCCTCGGCGGCCCCGTCGTCGAAGCGCAGCAGGAAGAAGCTCGTGAAGAGGGCGATGATCGCGAGGACGACGAGGATCTCGAAGAGGGTGAAGCCCCCCGCCCGACAGGGTCGGGCGCCCTCACCAGTTGCCGATGTCGTCATCCGTTCCCTCCTTGCCGTCGGGTCCGAGGGAGTAGATGTCGAAGTCCTCGGGGTTGTTTCTGCCGGGACGGCGGTATTGGTAGAGGTTGCCCCAGGGATCGTAGAGCGCCTGCTCCGAGAGGAGGGTCTTGTAGCTGCGGGGCTGGGGGCCGTCGCTCGGCTTGGTCACGAGCGCCTTCAGTCCCTGCTCGGTGGTGGGGTAGATCCCGCCCTTGGTCTTGTAGCGGATCAGGCTGGCCTTGAGGGTCTGGATGTCGGCCTTCACCTTGCCCTCCTCCGCGTCGCCGAGGACGTTGACCATCATGTAGGTGCCCATTCCCACGAGCAGGGCGATGATGCCGAGGACGAGGAGCATCTCCATGAGGGTGAAACCCTTGGCGGGACGCAGTTCGGGAGTCTTCATGGGGGGAAGCGTACCAAGCCTCAGCGATTCCGCAAGACGGAAATGGTTTCGTAAATGACCGAGATCATCATGTAGGCCATCAGGCCGACGACGAGGGACATCACGAGGATGATGGCGGGCTGGATGACGGAGGCGATGCGCTCGATGGCGCGGCCGAACTCGCGGTCGAGGCGGTCGCCGGCCTTGGCCATGGAGGGGGCGAGCTGGCCGGTGTCCTCGCCGATGCGGACCATGTCGACGAGGCCCGACTCGAAGACGCGGGCCTTCTCCATGCAGCGGTTCAGCAGCGCCCCCTCGGAGACTCGCTCCCGCATCTGGGCGATCTGCCCGCGGATGTGGCGGTTCGTCGTCGTCGTCTCGACGAGCTCGAGGGCGCGGACGATGGGCAGTCCGTTGACGAGGAGGTTCGAGAGGGTCTCGACGAACTGGACGTTGAAGCGGGTCAGGAGCAGCTTGCCGAAGAGCGGAACCTTCAGCTTGGCCTCGTCCCACCAGCGCTTCGTGGCCTCGCGCTGGAAGAGGAGGAAGAGGACGACGAGCGCGGCGGCGAGGACGGCGAGCAGGGCGATCCAGTTCGCCTTCACGAAGTCCCCCGCCCCGAGGAGGAGCTTCGCCACGGGCGGCAGCTCCCCGCCGGTGGACTCGACGAGGCGCCGCAGCTTCGGGATGAGGAAGAAGACGAACATGGCCGTCACACCGACTCCGGAGACGACGAGGAAGGCCGGATAGATCAGGGCCGTGGCGAGCTTTCCGCGCAGATCGGCGAGGGTGTTCAGGTAGCGCACCTGGCGCTTGAGGATGTCGCCGAGCGCGCCGGAGACCTCGCCGGCGGAGACGAGGTTGCAGTAGAGCTCGTTGAAGCTGGGGGAGGAGGCGCGCAGGGCGGTGGCCAGGGGGGCGCCGTCGCGCACCCGTTCGTAGCACGAGGAGGCCACCCGGGCGATCGCGGGGGACTCGCTGCGCTTCCCGATGGAGTGGAGCGAGGCGTCGAGCTGCACCCCGGCGGAAAGGAGGTCGCTCAGCTCCTCGGTGAACTGGACGAGCTGCTTGGAGGAGAGCCGGTTCTCCGCGGGCGCGACGCGGGACTTCTTGGACGCGTTGCCGGGATCGGCGGGCGCCGTCTTCTCCGTTTTCTTCGCCTTCGTCCTCTCCTCCGTCATGGAGAGGACGCGGCTGCCCTGCTCGTTGAGCCGGCGGGTCGCCTCGCCCCGGCTTCCCGCCTCCAGGCTGCCTTCGGAGACGGAGCCGTCCTTCTGCAGGACTTTGTATCGGAACGTGGCCATCTTCCCGGCGGGCGCCCTCTCAGGTGTGCTCCGTCGAGGAGACCACCTCCTCGACGGTGGTGTGGCCTTCGGCCACTTTGCGCCAGCCGTAGTCGCGCATGTTCGTGAAGCCGTCGAGCATGCCCTGGCGCATCAGGTCCTGCTTCGAGGCGCCGCTCACGATCAGCTCCTGGACCTTCTCGGTGACGCGGAACAGTTCGTAGACGGCGATCCGTCCGCGGTAGCCGGTGTGGCCGCAACTGTCGCAGCCGGCGGGGTTGGCGCTGTAGATGCGGTCCGCGTGACGCATGGGGAAGCCGACGGAGCGAAGGAACTCCTCGGGATGCTCGCTGCCCGGCACTCGGCATTCCAGGCAGAGGCGGCGCACGAGGCGCTGGGCGATGAAGGCGCGCACCGAGGCGGCGATGAGGAAGGGCTCGACCCCCATGTCGACGAGCCGGGTGATCCCGCCCACCGAATCGTTGGTGTGCAGGGTGCTGAAGACGAGGTGCCCCGTCAGCGCCGCCTGCACCGCGATCTCGGCGGTCTCGACGTCGCGGATCTCCCCCACCATGATCACGTTCGGGTCGCCCCGCAGGATGCTGCGCAGCCCCGAGGCGAAGGTGAGGTTGATCTCGGGCTTCACCGCGATCTGCACGGCGCCCTCGAGCCGGTTCTCGACCGGATCCTCGATGGTCACGATCTTGGTGTCCTCGGAGTTCAGGGCGGAGAGAAAGCTGAAGAGGCTCGTGGACTTCCCGCATCCCGTCGGCCCGGTGACGAGGACGATGCCGTTGGGGCGGGAGAGGATCTCGTCGATCTGCTTGCGCAGGTCGGGGAACATCTCGAGCCGGTCGATGTTGAATTTCTCCTGTCCGAGGAGGCGGAGGCTGATGCTTTCGCCCTCGATCGCCGGGATGGTCGCCACGCGGGTGTCGATGGGCTGGCCGCCGACCTGGAGGGCGATGCGCCCGTCCTGCGGCTTGCGCTTCTCGGCGATGTCGAGGCCGGCCATCAGCTTGACCCGGGCGATCACCGAGCCCTGCAGGGCGACGATGTTGTCGGGCACGGGGACGCGGCGGAGCACCCCGTCGACGCGGTAGCGGACGCGCAGATCGTTGCGCATCGGCTCGATGTGGATGTCGGTGGCCCGTTGCTTGAGCGCCTCGTTGAGGATCTGGTTGACGAACTTCACGACCGAGGCCTCTTCGTCCTCGTCGTCGATCACGTTGATCTGCTCCTTGAAGCTGAACTCGTCGCTGTCCCAGTCGCGGTTGGCGAGGAGGTCGTCGAAGATGTCTCCGCCGACCCCGTAGAATTTCTGGAGCCCGCCGAGGATCTTCCGCCGGGGGGCGAGGATCCATTTGATCGGACAGCCCGCGGCGCGGCGCACGAGCTGCCGGTCGATCGTCGAGAAGGGATCGTAGTGGGCGACCTCCAGCAGGACGGGCCGGGCCGATCCTTCGCCGAACTCGGCGCGGAGCAGCAGGGCGCGGTGCTTGATCGCGACTTGGGGCGGGCAGGCCGCCTTGAGGACGTCGGCGTTGGCCGTGTCGACGACCGGGTCCTCGTCCCATTCCAGATGGAGCCTCTCGGCGAGCCTGGCGCCGAACTCGCGCTCGGACAGCTCGGCGTTGTCGAGGATCCAGTCGATCAGCGATCCGCCGTTGAGAAACTGCTCGTGCAGGGCGGCGACGTCCACGGCCAGGCGCAGGTCCATCCCGGCCGCTTCGCCGACGAGATCCAGCACCCGTTCAAATCCTTTGTCGATGGTTGCGCTTTCCGCCATGTCGCTCCGGTCTGCCGGGTCGGAAGCATACCGGCGGGGAGCGTCCGCTCAAACGCTTTGTTCGTCACAAAGAGGGAATTGGGGCGGGAAGCCCCGTCGTCTACGTGGCACGACGCGGGGTCCGCCCCGCCTCCGGGGAGGCCGCTCCCCCTTCCGCGCTCCGGCCAAAATGACGCCTTCGCGGTTTTGACGGGGGGATGGGGAATTCACTAACCTCGTGGAGATGAATTTCGACTTCGCCCTCTCCGCCTCGCGCCGCGACCTCCTCCACCTCGCCGGCGGCCTCGCCCTCTCCGGGCTCGGCCTGCCGGGACGCGCCTCCGCGCAGTCGGCGGCCTCCGGGGGCCAGGCCGCCGCCGAATCCGACTTCTACCGGCGCTTCCCCCGCATGGTCCACGACTACTACGCTGCCCGGGTCCGGGCGGTGGAGGAGGCGGCCTCGGCGCGGAAGGCGGCGCTTTCCAGCAAGGCCGAGGCCGAGGCCTACGTCGCCGACGTGCGCGAGCGCATCGCCGAGGCCTTCGCGCCCATGCCCGCGGAGAAGACCCCGCTGAACGCGAAGGTCGTCGGCGTCCTCGACCGCGACGGCTACACCGTGGAGAAGGTGATCTTCGAGAGCCGCCCGCAGTTCTTCGTCACCGCCAACCTCTACCTGCCGAAGAACCGGCCCGGGGGCAAGGTGCCCGGCGTCGTGGGGAGCTGCGGCCACTCGAACAACGGGAAGTGCGCCGAGGCCTACCAGAGCTTCGCCCAGGGGCTGGCGCGGCTCGGCACGGCCTGCCTCATCTTCGACCCCATCGGACAGGGCGAGCGCTCCCAGTACGTCGACGCCGCCGGGACGCTCCTGATCAAGGGCACGACCAGCGAGCACAACCACGCCGGCAACCAGATGGAGCTGGTGGGCGAGTTTCTCGGGTCGTGGCGCGCCTGGGACGGCATCCGTGCGCTGGACTACCTCCTTTCCCGCCCCGAGATCGATCCGCAGCACGCCGGCATCACCGGCAACTCCGGTGGCGGCACCCTGACCACCTGGCTCATCGGGCTGGAGCGCCGCTGGACCATGGGGGCGCCCGCCTGCTTCATCTCGACCTGGCGGAGGAATTTCGAGAACGAGCTGCCGCAGGACAACGAGCAGTGCCCGCCCCGCTCCCTCGCCCTCGGCCTCGACCACGACGACTACCTCGCCGCCATGGCCCCGCGGCCCATCGTCATCCTGGCGCAGGAGAAGGACTTCTTCGACGTCCGCGGGGCGGAGGAAAGCCATGCCCGCCTGCGCCGCCTCTACGGGCTCCTCGGCGCGGAGGACCGGGTGAAGCTGCACGTCGGACCCGACCCGCACGGCTACTCCCAGCCGAACCGCGAGGCGATGTACCGCTTCTTCAACAGCATCACCGGCGCTTCCGACGCCACGTCGGAGCCGGAGCTCGTCATCGAGAAGGACGAGGATCTGCAATGCACGCCGGGCGGGCAGGTCGTCCTCGATCCCGGCTCGCGCACGGTCTTCTCCTTCACCAAGGCCAAGGCGGAGCGGCTCAAGGCCGCCCGCGAGGCGGCGAAGCTCTCCGGGGAGAAGCTGCGCGAGGCGGTGCGGAGCTCGCTGGCGCTGCCCGAGCGCGACCCCGCCGCCGCGCCCGACTACCGCATCCTCCGCGCCTACGGCCCGAAGCGGGGCTATCCGCGCGATCGGTGGATCCACTACGCAGTTGGCAGCGAGCCGGGCATCGAGGCGGTCTGCACCGTCCTCGGGGCCGAGGCGCTGCATTCCCGCCTGCCCGCCGCGTCCGAAGGCGGGGGCAAGGCGCTGCTCTGGGTCGCCGAGCATTCCTCCGACCTGGAGCTGCGCGAGGACCCCGTGCTGAAGGAGCTCGTCGCGGCGCAGGCCCCGGACACCCTCGTGATCGCCTGCGACGTGCGCGGCGTGGGCGAGTCGCTGCCCGTCACCGCCGGCGACCGGCCGCACGGCTACTACGGCGCCGACTATTTCTACGCCGCCTTCGCCAACATGCTGGACAAGCCCTACCTCGGCGGGAAGACCCATGACGTCCTCCGCGTCGTCGACCTGCTCGTCTCGCGCGGATGGAGCGACATCCATCTCGCCGCCAAGGGCGCGGCCACCCTGCCGGGCGGCCTGGCCGCCTTCCTGGACGAGCGGATCGGGCGGGTCACCCTGGACCAGCCGCTCGAAAGCTGGCATTCCGTCGCCGTCGAGGAGCACTACCGCTGGCCGCTTTCGCACATGGTTTTCGGCGTGCTGGAGACCTGGGACCTCCCGGAGGTCTGGGCGGCGCTGAAGCCGCGGAGCGCGTGAGCTCCCGCCGCCGGGCGGTCCGTCCGGCGGCGGCCTCTACACCCTCGAGGCGATCGCGGTGGTGACGAGCGAGCTGAGGGGCATGATGATGGCGGCGAGGAGGGGGGTCATCCAACCGGCGAGGCAGAGGGCGATGGCGCAGAGGTTGTAGACCAGGGCGACGGCGAAGAGCCTCCCGACGAAGCGGCGGCGGCGCTGGGCGGCGTCGAGGAGGAGGGAGATGGCGTGGAAGCCCCGGCCGGTGAAGACGAAGTCGGCACGGGTTTCGATGGCGCGGATGCCGGTGGCGGGCGAGCCGGTCGCGACGGCGGCCTCGAAGGCGGGGCCGTCGTTGCCGCCGTCGCCGACGAAGAGCGTTTCCCCGGGGGCGTCGGCGGCGATGAAGGCGGCCTTTTCGGCGGGGCTCAGGCCGGCGTGGACCTCGTCGGGGGCGAGCCCCAGCTTCGCGGCGGTGGCGGCGACGCGCTCCACGTCGGGATCGCCGCTGAGAATGCGCAGCCGGTAGCCGCGCCGCCGCAGGGCCCGGAGCTGTTCGGCGGCGCCGTCGCGGACGGCTTCCCCGAAGCGGAAGGCGGCGACGCGAAGTCCTTCGCGGGAGAGAACGCAGGCCTCCTCCGCGGCCCCGGGGTCGTCGGGGCAGGCCCATCCGCCGCGTCCGAGCCGCCAGGCGACGCCGTTCGCGGCGAAGTGAACGCCCTTGCCGGGGATCTCCCCGGGCGGAGGCGCGTCGCCAGCTCCGGGCTGGGCGGGGCCGCATCGCTCCACCAAGACGTCGCGCAGGGCGCGGCCCACGGGGTGGTGGTTGGATGCGACGAGGTGGCGCAGGGCGAGGCGGGCTTCTTCGTCGAGCTGGTCGATGGCCTCGGGATTCCCGAGTCGCTTGACCGGTTCGGTGAGGGTGCCGGTCTTGTCGAAGTCGAGCCGGGTGACCCGGCGCAGCCGCGGCCAGAGGGAATGTCGGCGGATGAAGATGCCGTGGCGCTTCAGCTTGGCGAGGAGGATTTCCTCCAGCAGGGGCAGGGCGAGGCCGAGGGCGCAGGGGCAGGAGACGACGAGGATGGAGATGAGAACTTGGAGCGAGGGGGCGATGCCCTTGCCTGCGGCGAGCCAGGCGGCGGCCCCGGCGAAGGCGGCGACGAGGACGGAGACGAGGTAGTATTTGCGGACGGGATGGGTCGAGGCGGCGGCGGAGTGGGTGTCGAAGTCGTCGTCGGCGGGAGTGAAGAGCCGTTCGAGGAAGGAGCCGGCGTAGGGATGGCGGGCGATGGCGAGCAGGGGCGTCGCGGATCCGTTGCGGGCCCCGGCGGGGGCGGTCTGGCCGAGGGTGTGGAGCACGGGCTCGGGCTCGCCGTTGATCCAGTCGAGGAGGAGCCGGGCGGAGGGGGAGGCCAGCTCGGCCTCGACGGGCACCATGCCGCCGGGCGCGATCTCGAGCCGGTCGCCCGCGCGGACCCGGGCCAGGGCGATGCGCTCGCGCCGGCCGGAGGCGTCGATGCGGTGCGTGGTGGCGATCTCCCGCTCGCGGGCGTGGAGCTGGCGGCGGTTGCGGTCGAGGAGGCGGAGATGGAGGTAGCGCCCCGAGAGCATGAGGAAGGCGAAGATGGCGACGAAGTCGAAGTAGAGCATGTTCTCGACTCCGAAGATCAGCCCTCCGGTGGAGCCGAGCCACGCGGCGACGAGGCCGAGGGAGATGGGCACGTCCATGTGGAGGGCGCGCAGGCGCAGCGAGGAGAGGGCCCGCTGGAAGAAGTAGGAGCCCCCCACGGCGAGGGCGAGGGTGGCCGAGGCGAAGGCGACGAGGATGAAGAGCCGGGCCAGTTCGCTGCCGGTCTCCAGGCCGAGATACGAGGGCAGGGTGAAGGCCATCGTGTTCATGGCGAGCCCGGCGGTGACGCCGAGCCGGGTGAGGAGGGCGCGGCTCTCCTGGGGTGCCTCCTCGTCCTCGGGGCGGCAGGGCGAGGGCGGGTAGCCGTGGCGGTGGAGCTCGCGGAGGAAGTCCATCGCGGCGAACTCGCCGGGGTTCCACCAGAGCGTCAGGATGGACCGCGAGGTGTCGCCGTTCATGCGCAGGGCGCCGGGATGGCGTCGGAGGAGGTGGTCGACGAGCCAGAGGCAGGCGGTGCAGGAAAGGTTGCCGAGGCGCAGGGAAAGCCGCGCGGGCGATCCGGAGGCCGCGGCGAGGCGCTCGGCTTCGGCGACGGCCTCGGCGAGCTCCTCGGACTGGCCGAAGTCGATCTCGGGCTCGGCGACGGGCTGGAGGAGACGGCGGCCGAGCAGCTCGTAGAAGGATCCGAAGCCTCCGGACTGGATGAGGTCGTGGACGGTGCGGCAGCCGGGGCAGCAGAAGCGCTCCGCCTCGAAGCGCGGCCGGAAGCGGTTGCCGCAGTGGTCGCAGCGTCGCGCGGCGTCCTCCGCGCGGCGGGGCGGGAGGGAGACGGCGGCGGGGGAGGGGGGGCTCATTCGATCTCGAGTTCGCAGCGGCAGGAGGCGCCGTCGCCTGCGTCGTGGCTTCTCCCGATGTAGGAGAAGTGCCACATCAGGGAGAGCGCGGCGGCGGCGGCGAGGCCGCGCTTGGCGTGGAGGAAGCCGCGGGAGCCGAGCTTTCGGTTCACCCAGGCGGAGCCGATCTGGACCGCCCAGATCGCGGGGATGGCGCCGAGGCCGAAGGCGAGCAGGAGGTCCACGCCGCGCACGACGGAGCCGCTCGCCAGGGCGAGGGCGAGGATGGCGTAGAGGGGGCCGCAGGGCAGCAGCGGCGTGGCGAGGCCGATGACGGAGGCGCGGGCGAGCGGGGGCAGGCCGAGGGTGTTGACGCGGAGCCTGGTCATGGCCTTCACCAGTCCGGG
>CAYMMC010000081.1:7225-9485 GCA_964391125.1 uncultured Akkermansia sp. | reverse complement strand
TCGCCGCGACCGAGCTCACCCCGGGCTCCGCCACCTTCTCCTCGCCGCCGGCCCTCCCCCCCGCCCCGCCCCCGGTGCCCCGCCAGATCGCGCCCTTTGTTCCGCGCGAGGCCCGCCTGCGGGCGGATTTCAAGCCTTCGCTCCGCCGCTGCTACGGCCTGGCCTTGGAGGCCTTCAAAGCCCGCTTCTGGCCCCTCGTCGGCTGCTACACGCTGACTTCCCTGATGCTCAGCACGGCGAGCGCGCTCTACGTGCCCCTCCTCTTCCTCGCCTATCCATTGATGGGCGGCCTCTGCTGGTACATTCTCGTGCATCTCCGCGGCAAGGAGCCGAATCTGGAAATGCTGTTCGAAGGCTTCCGCCGCCAGTTCGGCCCGCTCGCGATCCTGAACCTCGTCGTGGCGGGGATCTCCCTGCTCCTCTGCGGGTTCGCCGCAGTCGTCCTGGCCCTGCTCGTTCCCCTGGCCATGGGCGCGACCGGGGGAGAGTCCGAGCGGGTCGCCGTCGCCCTCGTCGTCGGCGGGTCCGTTCTCGCCTCCCTGGTCCTCGTCCTCCCGATCTTGATCGTCTGGATCGTCGGCCACTTCGCCACCCTCCTCATCCTCGACTGCGAGATCCCGGCGGGGCGGGCCCTCGCCCTCGCATGGCAGGCGACGAAGCCGCACTTGGCGAAGCTCCTCCTCATCCTGCTCGTCAACGGCCTCCTCTCCTTCGCCGGGATGCTGGCGCTCTACGTCGGCCTGTTCGTCACCGGGACCTGGGCGACCGTCGCGCTCGTTCAGATCTACGAGGACGCCTTCGGAGACGCACCCGACGGAGCGAACGCATAGGAGCTCCGCGAACGATCAAGACTTCCCGGTTCCGTCCATCGCAGCGTCCTTGCGCATCGGTCAGAGGAGTCCCTCGCCGATCAGTCGCTCCGCCCAGGCTTCGGGCGTCGTGAAGAGATGGGTCCGCCATCCACGGGCCGAAGCCGCCCGGATGTTGTCTTCGTTGTCGTCCACGAACAGGAGCTGGGAGCCTTCTTTGCCCGTCACCCGTTCGGTATGCGCGTAGATGGCGGGATCCGGCTTGAGCAGGCCGATTTCCCCCGAGACGATGGCGCCATCGAACTCATGGAGGAAGTCGTATTGGGTTTGCGCATACGCGAAGGTCTCGCGGCCGAAGTTGGTGAGGGCATACACCGGGATGCCTTTCCGCCGCACCGTGCGCATGAGTTCGACGCTCTCGGAGATGGCGGGGGAGGCCATCTCGAGCCAGCGGTCGTGCCAGAGCATGATGTGGTCGCTCCATTCGGGGTGCCGGCGGGCCAGTTCGGAGACGGCCTCCAGCCATACCTCGCCTCCGTCCACCGACAAGTTCATGCCGTGGAGGTCGACTTCGTCGAACAGGCGCTTCCGGTCCTCCGGCCCGATGACGCGATCATAGAATCCTTCCGGATCCCAATGGAGGAGGACACGACCGATGTCGTGGATGAGGGCTTCGGGGGGCGTTGCCGGATTCATTCTCAAGGAGCCCGCCTCTCCATGGCCTTCTCGGGAGCCTTCGGCGGCGGAGAGCTTGGCGGGACAGGGGGAAGGGTCGTGGCGGGGGCCCGAGCTGTCAAATCGGCGACCGGCGGGAGCGGCGGAGTCGCTTCGGGACGGTCCTTGGGAGTCGCCCGCCAGACGGGCTGCGGCGCTCCGGCCGATGCCGCCGTGTCCCGCCGCCGGGAAATGCCCGCCCCTCCATCGCGGGACTTTCGGCCGCCCTCGGCGCACTTTTCCCTTTCCTTCGCCCGTTATCCGCCTACAGGTAGCGGCTCGTCTGCCCCCTTAGCCCATTCCGAGCCATGTCGACCGAACGCTCCCTCATCCTCCTCAAGCCCGATTGCGTGACCAAGGGCCATTGCGGCGAAGTGATCGACCGTTTCGAGAAGGCCGGCTTCCGCATCCGCGGGGCGAAGATGATGACTCTCTCCGACGGGCTCCTCGCCGAGCACTACAGCCACGTCGCGGACAAGCCCTTCTTCCCCAGCATCGTCGGGTTCATGCAGTCCTCCCCCGTCGTCGCCCTCGTCCTCGAAGGGGACGACGCGGTCGCGAAGGTGCGCGCCATGCTCGGCCCCACGAATTCGAAGGAGGCCGAGCCCGGCACCATCCGCGGCGACTTCGGCGAGGACATGATGGTCAACGTCTGCCACGCCTCCGACTCCCCCGAGAACGGCGAGATCGAGGTGAAGCGCTTCTTCCGGGACGAGGAGATCTTCGCCTATTGACGG
>CAYMMC010000081.1:0-7125 GCA_964391125.1 uncultured Akkermansia sp. | reverse complement strand
GCGCCCGGACTCAGTAGCTCCGCCGCATGTGGCTGGGGAGGATGTTCAGCTCCTCCCGGTACTTGGCCACGGTGCGGCGCGCGATCCTGATCCCCCGCTCCTCCAGTCCCTCGACGAGGCGCTTGTCGCTGAGGGGCTTCTTCGGATCTTCGGCCGCGATCATCTCGGCGAGGGCGCCCTTCACGCTGGTGTTGCTGAGGGCCTCGCCGTCCTCGGTTTCGTAGCCGGTGGTGAAGAAATACTTCATCTCGAAGACTCCGTGGGGCGTGGCCATGTATTTCCCCGAGACGGCGCGGCTCACCGTGGTCTCGTGGACGCCGACGGCCTCCGCGATCTGGGCCATGTTCATCGGTCGCAGTCGCGAGGGCCCGTGGACGAGAAAGTCCTCCTGCCGCGCCACGATCTCGGTGGCGATCGACTGGATGGTCTGCTGGCGCTGATGGATGCTCTTGATGAGAAACTTCCCGGCCCGGATCTTCTCCCGGATGTAGGCCCTCGCCTCGCGCCCGTCGTCCGTCGCCATCAGGTCCTTGTAGGCGTTGCTGATGCGCAGGCGGGGGACCTGCTCGTTGTTCACCGTCACGGCCCACTCGCCGCCGACGGATTCCACCGTCACGTCGGGGGTGACGTAGAAGTTGGCCCCCTCGCCGAAGCGGCTCCCCGGACGCGGATCGAGCGTGGCGATGAACTCCGCCGCCGGCGTGATCTGCTCGGGCGCGACGCCGAGCCGCTTCGCGATCTGAGGGTAGCGCTTCCTCGCGAGATCTTCGAGGTGGTGGTCGACGATGCGGTATTCGAGGCTGTGATGCTTGCCGAGGCGCTCCAGCTGAATCAGGAGGCAGTCGCGCAGATCGACCGCACCGATGCCGACCGGGTCGAAGCTCTGGACCAGGGCCTTCGCCTCCTCCAGTTCGGACATGGGAATGCCGAGGTCGAAGCAGAGATCCTCCAGCGAGACCTGAAGCAGCCCGCTTTCCCCGATGTTGCCGATCAGCATCGTCGCGATCTCCCGGATGCGCGGCGGAACGTCGGCGAAGCCGAGCTGGTTGAGGAGGTGGTCCTGCAGGGTGACCGGCTCGACGATGGAGTCCATCGCGAACTGATGCCGCTCCTCGGCGTCGTCGCGCTTCGGCGAGGAAAGCCGGGACTGCGCCATGTATTCCCGCCATTCCTCGTCGAGGCGCGACAGCTCGGCGAACTCCCGGTCGAAGTCGTCGTCCTCCGCCCCGCTCGCCTCCTCCAGCGAGATGTCGGTGGACTCCTCCTCGAGCGTCGGATTCTGCACCAGCTCCTGCTGGACGAGGTGGCGCAGCTCCAGGGTCGGGGTTTGCAGCAGTTGCAGGCTCTGCTGCATCTGGGGCGCGATCGTCTGCTGTTGCAGCAACGACTGGGATTGGTCGAACCGCTGTGCGGGCATCGTCTGGGACCGGCTGGGGTTGCGAAATGTTAGCACGAAACGCACCAATCCCCAGAACAATCTCCAAACTTTCTCCCACCTCCCGCAGTTGTTCGGGACAGCGCGGTCGGGTGCGCGAAATATCAGGGGTTCCGGATCATTAAAAAGATTGTTTATTATGACATTTACAATAACGTTGCTCCATCCTTCCCATTCCCGATGGGGCCGTCCACCATGCCCTTGCGCCTCGCCATCCTGCTGCTCGTCCTCCCCTCCTGCTTCGTCGGGGCGCAGGAGCCGCGCGTCCGCGCGGTGCCGGTGGGCCAGCGCCCCTCGGACTACTGGATGGACCTCGAGGACATCCCCCGCGTTCCGCCGCCTCCCGCGAAGACCGAGCCGCGCATCGCGCCGACGAAGACGCCCGCCTGGCAGACCCGCTACACCCTCGGCCCCGGCGACACCCTGAACTTCTCCATCTACGACCGGGCCGACCTCGCCCGGGAGAACGTGCAGATCGCCCCGGACGGCACCGTCAGCTACCTGCAGGCCGTGGCCGTCCGCGCCCAGGGCCTCACTCTCGACCAGCTCCGCGTCCGACTCGAGGAGGAGCTCTCGAAATACCAGAGGAACGTCAAGGTCATCGTCACCCCCTCCGCCGTGGCGAGCAAGGAGTTCTCCATCATCGGCCGGGTCAAGAAGCCCGGCAGCTACACCCTCGACCGCCCCACCTCCGTGCTCGAGGCCATCGCCCTCGCCGAAGGCATCCAGGTCGGCACGGTGAACAGCTCGGCCTTCGAGCTCGCCGACTTCGAGCGCTCCTTCGTCGCCCGCAAGGGCAAGAAGCTGAACGTCGACCTCGCCCGGCTCTACTACGAGGGCGACTTCGGGCAGAACGCCTATCTCGAGCCCGACGACTACATCTACGTGGCCTCCAGCCTCGAAAACGAAATCTACGTCCTCGGCGAAGTCCGCGATCCCGGCCGCCGCAAGATGCCGGTGAAGCTCACCCTCGCCCGCGCCATCGCCGAAGCGGGCGGCTTCACCGACGCCGCCTACCAGATGAAGGTCCTCCTCATCCGCGGCAGCATCCACCAGCCCGTCACCCGGGTCGTGAACGCGAAGGACATCCTCCAAGGGCGCATCGCCGACATCCCCCTGGAGAACCGGGACATCGTCTTCGTCAACAAGCGTCCCTTCGAGCTCGCCGAACGGGTTCTCGACACCGCCATCGTCACCTTCATGCAGACGGTCACGGCGGAGGCCATGAACCAGAGCTACAACCCCATCCTCCTCGGCGAATGAGGATCGGCCCCGCCCATCTCCTCCGGTGCGCGCTCGCGGCGGGGCTGGCCGCCTCCCTGCCCTCGTGCGTCCACTGGCGCCCCGCCGACCGCGAGTTCCGCACCTCGCCCGAGTTCGCCTACGACGCGAACTTCGACGCGACGGCCTCCGGCATGACCGCCGAGGAGGCGCTGAAGCGCCTTCCGAAGGAGCCCAAGTTCGAGCGGATCAAGCTGAACCGCTCCCTGGACCGCTCCCTCCTCCAGGCGCCCGCCGGCGCCTACCGCATCGGCCCGGGCGACGAGCTCGACATCGAGGTCGCCGAGATGCGGGACACCCGCGCCCGCACCACGGTGATGCCCGACGGGATGCTCTACTACGACGTCGCCCCCGGCATCGACGCGAAGGGCAGGACCATCGCCGAGATCTCCGCCCTGCTCTCCAAGGCTCTCGAGAACGACTACGTCAGTCCGGTCGTCACCGTGAACGTGGCCAAGGCCGACAGCCAGCGCTTCTGGATGCTCGGGCAGGTGCAGCGCCCCGGCGCCTACCCCATCGCGAAGCCGACCACCCTGATCGCGGCCCTTTCCGCCGGCGGCGGGCTCCTCAACAGCAGCGACGCCGGCGAGATCGCCAATCCCGAGGCCGCCGACCTCGAGCGGGCCATCCTCATCCGCAACGGCGACCTCGTCCCCGTCGACTTCGAGCGGCTCGTCCGCCAGGGCGACATGTCGCAGAACGTCTACGTGCGGGGCGGCGACTACATCTTCGTCCCCTCGCTCACGCCGCGGTCCTTCTACGTTCTCGGCCACGTCGCCAGGCCCGGCCCCGTCTACTTCGAACGCGGCGCCACCCTCGTATCGGCCGTCGCCGCCGCGGGCGGCCCGCAGCCCGACGCCATCGTCACCAAGGCTCTCATCCTCCGCGGAGGCACCCTGCATCCCCAAGTCGCGGTGGTGAACCTCCGGGCCGTCATGAGAGGGCAGGAGCCCGACCTGAAGCTGGAGGGCGGCGACATCGTCTGGGTGCCGCGCAGCCCCTGGACGAAGCTGGAGAAATACGTCGAGGCCGTCCTCGTCACCGCCGCCCAGGCCGTCGCCGTGCAGGAGGGCCTCGGCGTCCTCGGCGCCACCGGATCCGCCGGCGTCACCATCACCGCCGGCGGAAATTGACGCCCGGCGCACCCCGTCGCCCGGACGCTTTTTCGGCCGAACCCGGTTGATTCGCGGACCGGACCCTGTTGATTGCGGCCCGCGCATGGTGCTCCGCTCGCTCAACCTGAATCATTTCCGCTGCTTCGACTCGCTGCGGCTCGCTCCCGCGCCGGGGATCACCCTGCTGCACGGCGACAACGCCCAGGGCAAGACCTCCATTCTCGAAGCCGCCTGCGTGCTCCTCCGCCTCCAGAGCCCCCGCGCCGCGAACCTCGGCGACTGCGTCCGCTTCACCGAGAAGGCCTTCGCCGTCGGAGGCGCGCTGGAGGGCCCCGCCCCGGCGGAGCTGCGCGTGCAATACCGCGGAGCGGGACGCCGCCTCCTCGTCGACGGGGAAACCCAGAGGAGCGGAAGCGACTACCTGCGGCACAGCGCGCTGGTCGTGTGGATGGCGAACGACGACCTCGCCCTGGTGCGGGGCGGCGGGGAGGGGCGGCGGCGCTTCCTCGACTTCATGGCCTCGCAGCTCTTCCCCGGCTACCGCGAGGCGCTGAAGGCCTACGACAAGGCCCTGCGCTCGCGCAACTTCCTCCTCAAGCGCGACGCCTCGCCGAAATGGCCCCAGATCGACGCCTATTCCCGGCTGCTGCACGACTACGGCCAAGTCCTCTCGAGCTGCCGCCGAGTGCTCGTCGAGAGGCTCGGCCCGCGCGCCGCCGCGGCCCAGTCCCGCATCGGGGGGGCGGGCGAGGCGCTGGCGCTCCGCTACGACAGCGCCAGCGGAGAGGACGACGACCTCCTCGCCCTCCTCGAGTCCCGCCGCGACGAGGAGCTGCGGCGCCGCCAGACCGCCGCCGGTCCGCACCGCGACGAGCTGCACCTCCTTCTCAACGACATGCCGGCGGCCAAGTTCGCCAGCGAGGGCCAGCAGCGCACCGTCGCCCTCGCCCTGAAGCTGGGCCAGACGAACCTCTTTCTCGAAACGCGGAAGGAGGCCCCGGTGATGCTGATCGACGACGTCTTCGGCGAGCTCGATCCGGGGCGACGCAACGCCTTGATGGCGAACTGGCCGGAAGCCTCGCAGAAGCTCGTCACCACGACGCACCTGGGCTGGCTCGACGACCGCTTCGCCGACGCCGCGAGGCTGAAGGTGTCCGGCGCCTCGGTCGCCCCGGGATAGGGGCCGCGGCGCCGCCCGACGCGGCGGCAGCGGTCCTCGGAGCACGGATCACAAGGCCACCTCGCGCACCCAGTCGAGATTCTCCAGATACCACTCCACGGTGGCGTCGAGGCCCGCGTCGAGGTCGGTCTCGGGCTCCCAGCCGAGCACTTCCTTCGCCTTGCCGATGTCGGCGGCGGTGTCCTGCATCTCCGAGGCGCTCATGGTCCGCCAGACGATCTCGGCCTTGCGGCCGAGGCGCTCCTCGATCTTGGCGATGAAGTCGAGCAGGGCCACGGGAGTCTTGCCGCCGCCGAGGTTGACCACGTCGTGGCCGAGCGGCCTGGCCGCGAGCACGGTGCCCCGGGCGATGTCGTCGACGTAGGTGAAGTCGCGCGTCTGGGTCCCGTCGCCGTAGACGGTGATGGGCGTGCCTTCGTGGATCCACTTGATGAAGCGGAAGGGGGCCATGTCGGGACGGCCCGCCGGGCCGTAGACGGTGAAGTAGCGCAGGATGGAGACGTCGAGCCCGTAGAGGTGGTGGTAGGTGTAGGAAAGGACCTCGGCGGCCTTCTTCGAGGCGGCGTAGGGCGAGAGGGGCCTCTCCACCGGCAGGTCCTCGCGGAAGGGCATGGGCTGGCCCGCGTAGAGCGACGAGGTCGAGGCGAGGACGAGCTTGCCGCATCCGTGGCGGCGCATCAGCTCCATCAGGTTCAGCGCGCCCTGCGCGTTCGACTGGAGGTAGACGTGCGGGTTCTCGATGCTGTAGCGCACCCCGGCCCGGGCGGCGAGGTTGAAGACGGCGTCGAAGGAATGCTCCCGGAAGACGGGATCCAGCTCGTAGAAGTTCTCGATGTCGGCCTCGACGAAGCGGAAGCCCTCGCGGCCTTCGAGCTGGGCGAGGCGGTGCCGCTTCACCCTCGGATCGTAGGCGTCGTTGAGGTTGTCGATGCCGACGACGGCGACGCCCTGCGAGAGGAGCAGGTCGCTCACCCGCGAGGCGATGAATCCGGCGGCGCCGGTGACGAGAGCGGTCTTCATGGGGGTTCCGGGAGTGTCAGGGCGCCTTTGATGGCTTTGATCTCGGCGCTTTCGAAGGTGTCGACGAGGGAGTGGTCGTCGCGCCGGAGGACGTAGATGATGGAGCTGGAATGCTTGCGGAGGCGCCGCTCCATCTTGCGTCCGCCGCAGAGGTAGATGTGCTCGTCGTCGTAGCAGAGCCCTTTGCAGAAGGCCTCCTCGGCGTCGTGCTCGAAGACCAGCTCGCCCTCGACCATGAGACCGGACCGGTAGGGATGCTTGACCCGCTTGCCCTTGCTGGAGGTGGCGCAGATCGCGGTCTTCCTGCCGTCGATGAACTGGAAGTCGTGGATCTCCCATCCGAACTCGAAGCGCTCGATCTCCTCGAGATCGAGGTCGGTCACGAGCACCCCGCTGTTGGCGTATTGGGTGGTGGTGAGCCAGTTCAAGGAGAGGTAGAGCCGGTCGCCCTCGCGGACGATGTGGTTGAGGTGGTTGTAGTTCTTTTTGTATTCCACCTTCCTCGTCGGATCCGGCGGCGCGATCTGGTGGGCGCGGACGAGGCGCAGGGTCTCGTCGAACAGCCAGATCTGGTTCGCCTTCGTCGCGGTGAGGTGGAGGAGCCCGTCCGAAAAGGACATCTGGTGGAAGTCGGGCGTGGGCTCGTAGAGGCGGGTCTGGGCCACCTTCGCGAAGCCGTCGAGCTCGAGCTGGTAGAGCCGGCTGAGGCTGGAGACGTAGAGATGGGGACCGACGATCTCGATGCCCATCATGGCCTCGTCGTCCGAACTGTGGAAGACGCGCCGGTGCTCCCGCGTCGCCGTGTCGAAGGCGACGACCTGGCCTCCTTCGGTGGCGAGGAGCAGGCGCGACATGGCCGGGGTCCGGATCAGAGGCGCACCTTGGCGCCGTCGTTGCGGGCGCTCTCGTAGATCGCGCAGATCAGGGCGACGGCGCGTCTCGCCTCGCGTCCGTCCACGCGGGGCGAGCGGCCTTCGCGGATGGCGCGGACGACGTCCTCGAAGTTGCGCTGGTGCCCGTCGAAGTTGATCGCCTTCGGGTCGTTGGCCCCGAGCCCCTTGCCGACGGCGCCCTGCATCAGCTCGGCTCGCACG
>CAYMMC010000080.1:0-9492 GCA_964391125.1 uncultured Akkermansia sp. | reverse complement strand
CCCGCGGCCGGATCTTGCTGCTGTCGTGGTCGCTGAACCGGCACAGGACGACCAAGTTCTTCACCGTGCCGACGGGCGGAACCAGGGTGGGAGGGGGCTCCGCGTCCGGAGCCGCCGCCGGGTCTCCCGCCGCCATGCGCTGCGTCAGCGCCTGCCCCCGGTGCGCGGCGACCTTCTCCCGCGAGGGGAAGATCCCTTTGCGGATCTGGCGGACCGCCTCGCCGCCGCTCCCCGCCAACAGGCCGGTGGGGACGAGCCAGCCGTCGTCGTCCAGCCCGGCATAGACATAGCGCTCCCCGTCGCGGACGACGGTGCGGCCCTCCATGTCCTCGAACCAGTGGAACAGGGAATCCCCGTGAAACCGCAGGGTGACCTCGGTCCCGTCCGGCTGTTTCAGGACGACGGGGATGGGGCTGGCGTCGATGGCGGCCGCCTCTCGGGAAGCGCCTAGAGTCCAGGCAATGGCAACGAACAGGAGGATGAATGCGGCGTTCCTTCCGATTAGTCGTTGATGGCGTGGTGGGAAGCCCTTCATCGGAAAGCCATACGAGCACGGCGCTCCTCCATCTGGAAGCGGGAGCGTTCCCGCCCAAACTATCAATCCGCCGACGATCCGACAAGCGGCGAAATACAGAATTCGAGTTCGCGCTCTGAATTTTCAGCGCCCCGTCGGCGTCCGGCCGTGGACGAAGGCGGAAAAAGTCTCGACTATGTCGACCCCGAACGGATCTATCTCGGCGGCCACAGCGTCGGGGGGACCCTCGCGATGCTGGTTGCGGCGATGGACCAGAACCCCTTCCGGGCGGTCTTCGCTTTCGGCCCGGCGGCCCATGTCGGCGTCTACGGTCCCGAAGCGCTGCCCTTCGATTCGGAGTCGGAAGTCGAATTGAGCGACCGGGCTCCGATGCTCTATCTCGACAGCATCGGCGTCGATACGTTCGTGATCGAGGCGACACCGACGGGAACGGAGAGTCCCTCGAGCCGATGGCCGGGGAGACGAAGAATCCGAAGCTCCGCTTCTGGCTCGTCCCGGGCGACCACTTCGACATTCTGGCTCCCCTGAACCGGGTGATCGCGGGTCAGATCATGAACGATTGGATAACGCGGGCTCCGGCTTTCGTTCTTGAAAAGTCGGCGATCGATTCAGCCTTGCCGTGACGAGGGGCCTCCCTCTTTTCCCTGCTTGTTGCTCCAGAAGGAGCCGGACTTGGAAAAGCCGGCCCAGCGTTTCGGATGTCTCAGGGCACGGGGGGCGTGGCGGAGGGCTGCTCCACCACGGTCGCCGCCTCGGCCATCTCCCTCTTGGAGGGGCGCGGGCGAACCCGCTCGGGCGTGGGCAGGCCGGTGAGGCGGTCGAACTCGTCGGGCGTGCGCCGCTCCGGCCTGGCGTCTCCAGTCTTCGCCTCCCAGTCGGCGAGGGCGGCGCGCATGGCGCGGAGGACCGGGGCGAAACGCTCGTCGGCGGCGAGATTGGCGAGTTCGTGCGGGTCGAGGCGCAGGTCGTAGAGCTCCTCGGCGGGACGGGGGACGGCGAAGTGGACCCGCTGGGCCTCGTCGAGTTCGCCCTTCTCCAGAAGGCGGAGCAACTCGACGTAGGTGGCGCTGCGGACGACGTCAGCGGGAGGGGTCGGGGGCAGGTCGGGGTAGTCGTTGCGGATGTACTTGTAGCGCTCGTTGCGGACGGCCCGGGAGCGGTCCTCGTAGTCATGCCAGTTCTTCTCGGCGAAGACGTAGTCGCGGATCGGCTTGTCCGGCTCGGCGAAAAGAGGCGTGAGATCGACGCCTTCGAAGGTGATGCCGGGCTTCCCGATCCTCGCGATGGAGAGGAGCGTCTTGGCGAGATCGACGGTGCTGACGAGACGCTCGCAGACCGATCCGGCAGCGATCCTCCCCGGCCAGCGCACGATCAGCGGCGTGCGGATGCCGCCGTCGTAGAGGCTGGTCTTGTCGCGCGGGAAGGGGCGTCCGTTGTCGCTGAGGAAGAGGACCACGGTCTTCTCCTCCAGACCCTGGGCGGCGAGCTCGTCGAGGACCGCGCCGACATGGCGGTCGAGCCGGGTGATCTCGTCGTAGTAGCTCTGGTAGTCGGCCCGCACCGCCGGGGTGTCGGGATGGTAGGGCGGCAGGCGGACCTCCTCGGGACGGGCGCCGTCCTCGAGAATGCCGGGCTCGTAGGGCCGGTGCGGATCGAGCGAGGCGAGCCAGAGGAAAAAAGGACGTCCGGGCGGTCTCTCCCTCAGCAGGGGAATCCAGTCGGCGCAGCCGCTGCGGGCGTCGCCCTCGGCCGTCTCGGCGAACTCGCCTCCCTCCGCCGCCTCGCCCGCGGGAAGCTGGAAGCCGGATTCGTCGGCTTCGACGATCTTGTCGAAGCGGTCGCGGACCTCGTCGCCGAGATGCCATTTGCCCGCGGCGCCGGTCCAGTAGCCCTTTTCCCTCAGTTTCTCGACAAAGGTGACCTGCTCCTTCGGCAGAGGCCAGTGGAGCTGTTCGGCGTCGGTCTGGTGGGGATAGCGGCCGGCGAGGAGGCTGGCCCGGGTCGGACTGCACGAGGCGGTCGTGAGGAAGGCCCGCTCGAAGCGCATCGCGCCGTCGGCGAGGCGCTGCAGGTTCGGCGTCATGATCGATTCGTGGCCGAAGGGCGAAAGGTCGCTCCAGCCGAGGTCGTCGGCGAGGATGAGGACGAAGTTGGGCAATTGCTTCAGCTCCTCGATGCGCCGCAGGGTCTCGGGATCGGGCGGCGGGGGCTCCTTTTCCGCATCCTGGTCCCGCTGCGCCACGACCGGCGCCGCCGCGAACAGCGGCAGCAGGAGCAAGGCGAGGCGGGGCGTGGACGGCATGGCGGAATGAAGCAGATTCTTCAAGCAATGCCAAGTGCCGGAAGGGGGCGACGCCCGGCTTCGGAGGCGGGTTTCCGCCGTTGCCGACCGCGTTCGGCCGGTGTCGCTCAGGGGTCGGGCACTGTCTTTTCCCCGGATGCGGCGACGGGGCGAAAGCCTCCGCCGAGAGCGAGGTGGAGGTCGACCCGGTTGTCGAGCCGCTCGCGCCGGGCGACGAGCCATTGCGAGCGGCTCGCGAAGAGTCTCTGCTGCGCGGCGAGCACGGTGAGGATGTCGCCGGTGCCGAGGCCGAACTCCTCGAGGGATCGGCGATAGGCCTCGCGGGCGAGGCGGGAGGCTTGGGCGAGAGCCTCGACGCGCCGGTCGAGGAGCGCCTCGGCGGCGAGGGCGTTCTCGACTTCGGCGAAGGCGGCGAGGGCCGCCTTCTCGAACTCGGCGGCGGACTGCCCGGTCTCGGCGCCGCGCCGGTCGATGTTCGCGCGGAGCCGTCCGCCTTGAAAAAGAGGCTGGACCACGTTGCCGGCGACGCTCCAGATGCTGAAGTCGCCGGAAAGCAGATCCCCGATGTCCTCGCTGGCGCTGCCGAAGCTGCCGGTCAGGCTGATCGCGGGGAGAAGGGCGCGCTTCGCCTCGAGGAGCCGTTGGTCGGCGGCGGCGAGGCGGCGCTCGGCGGCGGCGAGATCGGGGCGGCGGTCGAGCAACGTGGCGGGCAGGCCGGACGGCGGCTTGCCGGGCATCTCGGGCAGTTTCGCCTCCGCTCCGGCGCGACCGGCGGGATAGTCGCCCGCGAGCGTCTCGAGGAGGCGGGCGAGGCGGCCAGCGATCTCCTGGCGGGCCGCGAGTCGCTCCTGCGCGGTGGCCACGTCGCCCTGGGCGAGGAGCAGTTGCGCGGCCATGTTCTGGCCGTTGCCGTCGATGCCGCTCTCGAAACGCTCGCGGATGGCGGTCTCGGTGTCGGCGAAGGTGGCGATGGCGGAGCGGGCCAGGGCGATCTGGTCGTGCGCCTCGGCCAGGGCGAACCAGGCCTTGGCGGACTGCCCGGCGAGGGAGAGCTCGGCGGTGGCGCGGTCGAAGGCCGAGGCGTCGAGGTCGGCGAGGGCGGCGCGCTTGGCGGCGCGGATGCGGCCCCAAAGGTCGATCTCCCAGCTCAGGTTGAGAGAGAGGCCGAAACGGTTGCTGCGCGAGGAGAGGATCGCGCCGGGCGGTGCGCCGGGCAGGGGCAGGCCGATGAAGTTCTGCAGATCCCGCTGGGCGGAGGAGCCGCCCTGGAGCTGGGGCAGGAGGTCGGCCCCGACGATCCGGGCACCGGCCTCGGCGGCTTCGAGCCGGGCTCGCGCCGCTTTGAGGTCCTGGTTCCCCGCGAGGACGCGCTCGACGTAGCCGGCGAGACCGGGGGACCCGAAGGCGGCGACCCAATCGCGGTCGGGAGCATGGGCCGGGGTCCAGGAGGAGCCCGCGATCCAATGGGCCGGGATCTTCACGCTGGCGAGAGGCGGCGCATCGGGGGCGGGCGCCGTGCCGCAGGCGGAAAGCAAGGCCGCCAGCGCCGCCGCGAGAAGAGGCGGCGGCATTCCGACGGATGTCTCGGGCGGAACCATGGTTCGGACGGCGGAGGAGGCCGGACGAACGGGTCAGATGCGCGCCCCGGTTTCGCAAGCGGAGATTGCGGGGATCGGCGGGACAGCCAAGCCATCGGACGAATCAAGAAAAGGGGGGCTGGCGGCGCGGCGCATGGCCTCCTGGACCCGCCCGCCCCTCCCCCCGCAAACACGCCCATTTTTCCGTTTCCCCTCCCCCGTTGCGTCCCCCTACACTTCCCCATGGACACTCCGAACGCTACCCGTCGCTCCTTCCTCGGCACCGCCCTCGCCGCCGGGGCCGCCACCGCCGCCGTCACCGGACCCAACCTGCTTCTGGGCCAGGCCAAGGGGGCCAATTCGCGCTTCCGCGTCGGGGTCATGGGGCTGGGCCGCGGACGCGCCCACATCAAGGGCTACCTCGACGTGGCCAACACCGAGATCGCCTACCTCTGCGACGTCGATTCGAACCGCCTCGTCACCGGCGCCAACACCATGGAGGGCAAGCAGGAGAAGGCCCCCGAAAAGGTGACCGACTTCCGCCGCATCCTCGACGATCCCGACATCGACGCCATCTCCATCGCCGCGCCGAACTTCTGGCAGACCCCTGCCGCCATCCTCGCCTGCCAGGCGGGCAAGCACGTCTACGTCGAGAAGCCCGGCAGCTACAGCGCCCACGAGGCCTTCCGCCTCGTCGAGGTCGCGAAGGAGACCAACCGCCAAGTGGTGATGGGCAACCAGCGGCGCTCCTACCCCGGCACGAGGCTCGGCATCGAGAAACTGCACGGCGGGGCCATCGGCGAGCTGCGCTACGCCCGCTGCTTCTACAACGCCTCGCGCCAGTCCATCGGCAAGGGCAAGCTCACCGATCCGCCCGCCGAACTCGATTGGCTGATGTGGCAGGGGCCGGTCCCGGACGCCCCCTACAAGGACAACCTCGCTCCCTACAACTGGCACTGGCACTGGTTCTACGGCGGCGGGGAGCTGGCCAACAACGGCCCCCATGGCCTCGACATCGCCCGCTGGGCCCTCGGCGTGGACTATCCGCAGCGCGTCGCCTGCACCGGCGGACGCTACCATTTCGACGACGATCAGGAGACCCCCGACACGACCCTGGCGACCTACGATTTCGGCAAGGTCGGGATCAGTTGGGACGGCTCCTCCTGCCACCCCCGCAAGCCGGAGCCGCTCGCCTTCGTCTCCGTCTACGGATCGGAAGGCAAGTTCGACTTCACCAGCGGGGCCGGCTGGACGATCTACGACAAGGACGGCAAGGAGGTCGAGAAGCACACCGAGAAGCCCGGCGACGTGCCGCACTTCACCAACTTCGTCGACGCCGTACGCGAAGGGAAGGCGCCGAACCAGTCCATCGCCGACGCCCAGACGAGCACGCTGCTCTGCCACTACGGCAACATCGCCTTCCGCTCCGGCGGGGCGGTCGACATCGATCCGAAGACAGGGCGTCTTGCCCCCGGGCAGACCGAGGCGGAGAAGTTCTGGAGCCGCGAGGCCTACCGGGAAGGCTGGGCCGTGTGAGGCAAATCCCCCGTTTGAAAATCGATCCGGTCGGGGCGAGATAGGGCGAAAATGCCCTCTCGCCTCTGCCTTCTCCTGCTCGCCCTCGCGTGGGCGTCCCTCTACCTGCCCGCGCTCGGCGACCCCGAGCTGCGGGGAGAGGAGATCCGCCGCATCCTCCCGGCCCAGGCCATGCTCGAGACGGGCGACTGGGTCGTCCCCCGGATCGCGGGCGAGGTCTACGCGAACAAGCCGCCGCTCGTCAACTGGGCCATCGCGGCCCTCTTCGCGATCTCCGGATCCGAGTCCGAGGCGAGCGCACGGATGGTCTCGGCCCTCTCCCTGCTCGCGCTCGCCCTCGCCGCCTTCCTCCTCCTGCGCCGCGACGCGGGAAACGAGCGCGCCCTCTTCGTCGCCCTCGCCATCCTTACCACGCTCAGCCTGATCGCCAAGGGACGGCTCATCGAAATCGACGCCTTCTTCACCGCCCTCTTCGGCATCGCCTGCTTCCTCTGGTTCCGGCTCTGGTCCGACCACCGGTCGCCCTGGCTCGTCTGGACGCTGCCCTACCTCCTCCTCGGCCTCGGCTGCCTCCTGAAAGGCCCCGCCCACCTGCTCTTCTGGCTCCCCTTCGTCGTGGCCACGCTTCGCTTCGCGAGGGAGGGCCGTTTCCTCCTCCACCCCGCCCACGCCCTCGGGATCGCCGCCATGTTCGCCGTCTTCCTCCCCTGGGTGTTCCTCAACATCCGGGAGGTCGGCGCGGGCGACGCCTCCGTCGGCAACTGGGTCGAGGAACTGGCCATGCGCGGCGACGTCTCGAGGATGGAATGGGACCGCTGGCTCACCAATCCCCTCAAGATCCTCGGCGGCTTTCTCCCTTGGACGGCGCCCCTGCTCCACGCCCTTTGGCACTTCAGGAAGCGGCGTCTCTCCCTCGTCCGGGAGCGGCGCGGGGACGCCGTCCTCTTCGGCAGCCTCTTCGCCTTCGCCTTCGGCTTCGTGGTCGTCTGCCTCACCCCGCTGGGAGTGCCCCGCTATCTCATGCCGGTCTATCCGCTCCTCGCCCTCGCCACCGTCGCGCTGCACTTCCGCCTACCCGAGGCGGAACGGGAGCGATACGAAGCCTTCGGCCGCCGCGTCAACCTCGGACTCGTCCCGCTGCTGCTGCTCGCCCCTCCGGCGATGGCCCTCTTGGCGTGGGGAAAGGCGGAGACCGTCCCGCCGTTGGCGATTTCGGCAGGCTCGGCCGCGACCGCTCTCGCCGCCTGGCTCGTCCTCGGCCCCTGGCGGCGGCGCAGCATCTTCCTGACCACTCCGCTCCTCGCCGCCGCCGGTTGCATCGCCCTGCTCCCGGCGATGCAGCCCTTCCAAGGGGAACGCGACCTCTTCCGCAAGGCCTCGCGCGACCTCGCCGCCCTCGCCCCGGCGGAGGGACGCATCGTGTTCTACGCGGACCACGAATTCCGCAACCGGATGACCAAGCACCTCCGCCTTCTCTACTACGTCCGGGCGCCCGTCGCGGGCATGGGCGAAAGCGGCGTCGTGCCGGAGGACGCGGCCTTGCTCGTGGGGCGCCCCGAGTCCAGAGAGGCCATGCTGGAGAAACTCGGTCCGCGCAACGTCGAAGCGGAGGAGACCCTCCTCGTCCGGGACGTGGCGCTGCTGGCGCTGCGGCTCGCCCCTCCCGGCGCTCGGTGATGGCCCGTCGCATCGGCCTTCTCCCGGCCATTCCGCCGATCCGCCCCCCACCCCTGCGGGATAGTTGACGCAGAAGCCCATCGCGGGCATCCTGTCCGCTCCATGCCGACCCTGACCGAAGGCCCTCCCGCCACCATCTCCCTGCGCCTCGACCGCGACGAATACACCGTGCTCGTCGGCGAGGGGCTGCTCGATCGAACGGCGGAGCTCGCCGCCTCCCGTTCCGGTCTGCGACCTCTCCGCGCCGCCATCGTCACCGACTCGACCGTCGGGCCGCTCTACGCCGCGACCGTCGCCGCGTCGCTGGAGAACGCCGGCATCCGCACCCTCACCGTCACCGTCCCCGCAGGCGAAGCGTCGAAAAGCATGGAGCAGGCCGCCGGGGTCTGCCGCGAGATGCTGCGGGCCGGACTCGACCGGAAGTCCGTCCTCGTCGCCCTCGGCGGAGGCGTCGTCGGCGACCTCGCCGGGTTCGCCGCCGCCATCTTCCAGCGGGGCATCCCCTGCGTGCAGATCCCCACCACCATCGTCAGCCAAGTGGACAGCTCCGTCGGCGGCAAGACCGGGGTGAACACGCCCGAGGGCAAGAATCTCATCGGCGCCTTCCACCAGCCCCGCCTCGTCCTCGCGGACACCGGCACCCTCGGGACTCTGCCGGAACGCGAGTTCAACGAGGGCTTCGCCGAAATCGTCAAGCACGCGGCGATCCGCGACGCCTCCCTGCTCGACCTCGCCGAAGACCCCGCCTCCGCCCGCGCCCGCCTCGCCGAACTCGTCGCCCGGAACGTCGCCATCAAGGCCGCCATCGTCGAGGAGGACGAGCGCGAGACCGCCGACGTCCGCGCCTTGCTCAACTTCGGCCACACCCTCGGCCACGGCATCGAGGCCGCGGGCGGCTACGGGCGCTTTCTCCACGGCGAGGCGATCGCGCTTGGCCTCGTCGCCGCGACCCGTCTCTCCGTCGAGAAGGCCGGACTGCCCGCCGACGAGGCCGCTCGGATCCTCCGCGCCTTGGAGCGCTACGGGCTGCCCGCCACGCTGTCCGACGACGTGAGCGAGGAGGCCGTCCTCGCCGCCATGCAGCGGGACAAGAAGTTCGACGCCGGCCGCATCCGCTTCGTGCTGCTCCGATCCCTGGGCGATGCCTACGTCTCCGACGACGTCGGCCAGGACGACCTCGTCCGGGCCCTGCGGGGCTTGCGGGCTTGATCCCGGGCCTCCTCGGATCCGCCCGCCCCCATGGGGAACAAGCTCCGCGCATGGCTTGACTTCCTTCCGAAGCGTTGGAAAAGTGCGTTCCAAGGAACTCCTCCAACCACCCGCCGCGACGTTTTTGATGAGAATCGCCTTTTTGACCGCCGGGGGCATCGCCCCCTGTCTTTCCGCCTCCATCGGGGGGCTGATCGAGCAGTACAACCGCCTCGCCCCCGACGCCGACCTGGTGGGCTACCTCAACGGCTACCAAGGCCTCCTCCTCGGGAACTCCTACCACTTTCCCCGACAAATCCGCGAGAAGGCCGCGATCTTCTACAACTTCGGCGGCAGCCCCATCGGCAACAGCCGGGTGAAGCTCACCAACGTCGAGGACTGCACCAAGCGCGGTCTCGTCCAGCCGGGCCAGGACCCCCTCGCCGTCGCCGCCGAACGTCTCCAGAACGACCGCATCGACATCCTCCACACCATCGGGGGCGACGACACGAACTCCACCGCCGCCGACCTCGCCGCCTACCTCAAGGCGAACGGCTACGAACTCACCGTCGTGGGCCTGCCCAAGACCATCGACAACGACGTCCACCCCATCAAGCAGACTCTCGGGGCCTGGACAGCGGCGCACCAGAGCGCCCGCTTCTTCCGCAACATCGCCA
>CAYMMC010000079.1:0-9545 GCA_964391125.1 uncultured Akkermansia sp. | reverse complement strand
GGTGAATCTGGTTGCGAAAGGCACCCCCGTGGCCAACTATGCCTTCGACGTGACGCCGTCCCGGCTCGTCACCGGTCTGATCACCGAACGAGGGGTCTGCCCGGCGACCGCCGCCGATATCAAAGCCCTTTTTCCCGAGAAAGCTCCGGCTGCGAAAGGCGTCTGAGCGTATTGTCCCGAAGCCCGACCTTCCCCATGACCGTCACGATCGACCCCAAGCTGCACCAGGAGCGAAAGCCGCCCTGGATCCGCGTGCGGCTGCCGAACAACCCCGTCTTCTGGGACACCAAGGGCCTCATCGACGATCTCAAGCTCGTCACCGTGTGCGAGGAGGCGCAATGCCCGAACCGCTGGGAATGCTGGGGGCAGGGGACCGCGACCTTCATGATCGCGGGCGATCGCTGCACCCGGGCCTGCGGCTTCTGCGCGGTGGACACGAGGAGGCCCCTGGCCCTGGAGGAGGACGAGCCCGACCGCGTCGCCGCCGCCGTGGCCCGGATGAAGCTGAACCACGTCGTCATCACCGCCGTGGCCCGCGACGACCTGCCCGACGGCGGAGCCTGCCATTTCGCCAACGTGATCTACAAGGTCCGCGAACGGAACCCGCAGACGGTGATCGAGGTGCTGGTGCCCGACTTCATCGGCCGCGACGATTCCCTCTGGGTGGTGATGGAGGCGGCGCCGGCGATCTTCAACCACAACCTGGAGACGGTCGAGCGGCTCACCCCCGTGGTCCGCTCCAAGGCGGAGTACTGGCGCTCGCTGAAGGTGCTGCTCACCGCCCGCGAGATGGCGGAGGGGATGGGGCGCCGCTGCGCGACCAAGAGCGGGATCATGCTCGGCTTGGGAGAGCGCGAGGAGGAGATCCTGAAGTCGATGGACGACCTCCGCGACCACCGCGTCACGGTGCTGACCCTGGGCCAGTATCTGCGGCCCTCGCCGAAACACCTTCCCGTCGTCGAATACGTCGATCCCTCCGCCTTCGAGCGCTATCGCGAAATCGCGCTGGAGAAAGGCTTCCGCCACGTCGCCTCGGGCCCGCTGGTGCGCAGCTCCTACCACGCCGCCGACTTCAAGCCGGAGCTCGACCCCCTGGCCTGAGCCCTCGGCGGCCCGCCGCCGGGTTTCGCCGGCGCCCGGGCGGCTTCGGGGCGAAACTCCCCTTCGACGAGATTCCCCGAGAATTGAACCCTTCGCCGAAAGTCGTCTACCTCACCGCCGGGGCCGGCGGCATGTATTGCGGCAGTTGCCTGCGCGACAACGCGCTCGCCGCAGGACTCTCGGAACTCGGTTGGGACGTGACCCTTCTGCCGCTCTACACGCCCATCCGGGTGGACGAGGAGGACCGCTCCGTCGACCGGATCTTCTTCGGCGGCATCAACGTCTATCTGCAGCAGAAGATCCCGCTGTTCCGGCATCTGCCCGCCTTTCTCGACCGCTGGCTGGATCATCCCGGCCTGATCCGCCGCGTCGCCTCGCGGGCCGTCTCGGTCAGCGCGAAGGAGCTGGGCTCGCTGACCCTCTCGATGGTCAAGGGCGAGGACGGACACCAGCGCAAGGAAGTGCGCCGGCTCGTCGGGTGGCTGCGCGGGGAGAAGCCGGACTTGATCTGCCTCACCAACCTCCTCGTGGGGGGCTCGATCCCCGCCCTCAAGCGCGCGCTCGGCGTGCCGGTGCTGGTGACCCTGCAGGGCGACGACGTCTTCCTCGACGAGCTCGAGGAGCCCTGGAAGGCCGGGGTTCTCGCCGAGATGCGCCGGCTTGCCGGAGTCGCGGACGGATTCATCACCTTTTCGCAGCACTACCGCCGCCACATGGGGGCTCTGCTGGGCATTCCCGAGGAGCGCTTCCATCTGGTGCCGCTCGGCGTCTCGGTGGGGGAATACGACGCGGTGCGGGAGGCGAGACGGTCGCGCCCGCCCGGACAGACCATCGGCTACTTCGCCCGTCTCGCGCCGGAGAAGGGCTTCGACCTCGCCGTCGGGGCCTTTCTCGAACTTGCCCCGCGCTTTCCCGAGGCCCGCCTCCACGTCGGCGGCTGGCTTTCGGAGAAGGACCGCCCCTTCTACGAGGTCCAGATCGCCCGCATCGAGGCGGCGGGGCTCGCGGAGCGCTTTCTCCGCGTCGAAGCGCCCGACGCGGAGGCGAAGAAGGAGTTTCTCGCCGGCATCGACCTTTTCGCCGTGCCGGCCCGTTTCGTGGAGCCGAAGGGGATCTACGCCCTCGAGGCGATGGCCTGCGGTCTGCCGGTCGTGGCCCCGGACCGCGGAGCCTTTCCGGAGATGATCGCGGCGGGCGGCGGGGGTCTGCTCTGCCGGCCCGAGGATCCCTCCGATCTGGCCGCTCGGCTCGGCGAGCTGCTCGAGGCGCCCGCCGAGGCCGCCGCGCTCGGCGAGCGCGGGCGGGCCTGGGTGGAGCGCGAGAACGGGCGCGATGCGATGTCGCGGGCGACGGCGGCGGTCTTCGAGAGGGTCTTGTCGGAGCGTTGACAGGGTTGTCCGCGACCCTGGCGGCCCGGTGCCCGGGGGACCGGGCCCGCCTATTCCCCGATCCGCAGAAGATGGCCCTCGGTCCGCACGACGAATCCGTCGGAGACGACGGCGAAGGAGGAGAGGCCATATTCCCCGAGTTGGTTTTCCGCGACCTTCCGGAAGACCTGGTCCGGCTTCACCACGGTGGTGATGCCCTCGCCGTTGTGGAAGTAGAGATGGCCCCCGGCATGGACTGGCGAGGCGGAGTAGCCGCCGCGTCCGTCGAGGCGCTCGCGGTAGTGCTCCTCCCCGGTGGCGGCGTCGAGGCAGCTCAGGATCCCCTTGTCGTCGTTGAAGAAGATGAAGTCGCCGACGAGGATGGGCGAGCTTTCCTTTGGCACCGCCTTGTCGTCCTTCCAGAGGAGGTGGGTCTCGGTGACGTCGCCTCGTCCGTCCGTCCTCACGGCGTGGAGCACGGCCCGGCCGAAGCCGGAGCAGACGTAGACGACGCCGTCGCGGTGGAGGGGGCGGGGCACCACGGAGTAGCCTTCGCCGTAGCGGTAGCGCCAGATCTCGCTTCCGTCGGCGGGATCGTAGGCGACGACGGCGCCCGAGCCGGGAACGACGGCCTGGGCGCGCCCGGCGACGTCGACGACGAGCGGCGTGGAGAACGAGAAGGTGCTCCTGACCTCCACGTTCCGGGGCGTCTTCCAGGCGACGGCGCCGTCCTGTGCGCGTAGGGCGACGACGAAGGGGTCGCTCGCGCCGTCGCAGGCGAAGATCAGCTTGTCCTCGTGGAGCACCGGGGAGCCGCCGTTGCCGTGGACGGGCGGATAGCGCAGGTCGGTCTGGGTCCAGAGGATGGCGCCGTCGGCGGCGTCGAGGGCGGCGGTGCCGTCGTGCCCGAAGTGGACGTAGAGCCTGCCCGAGGCGTGGACCGGGGTGGGGGAGGCGTGGCTGTTCTTCTTGTGGACTCCACCCCCCGGGCGCTTGAAGATCTCGCGGTCCCAGAGCGGGGCGCCGTCCTCGAGGCGGAAGCAGAGGGCCCGCAGCGAAACCTCCTCGCCCTCCGCGACGCCGGTGGTCAGGTAGACTTTGCCGTCGGCCACCGTCGGCGAGGACCAGGCCTTTCCCACGACGGGCGCTTTCCAGCGGATCTTGCTGGCCGGGGACCACCGCGTGGGGGGTGTCGATCCGGGGGCCTGCCCGTCGCCGGTCGGTCCTCGGAACTCGGGCCAGTGGTCGGGCGCCGCCGTCGCGACGGAAGCGGCGAAGCTGGCGGAAAGGAGCACGAGAATGCCGGGAACGGCGTGGATTGGCGGGCGCATCGACGGGATTCTAGTGGAATCGCGATGGCTGGCAAGATCGGAGAGCGGCGGATTGCGGGAGCGGGAGGTTCGATAGTCCCGCGACGCACCGCGGGATTCGCGGAGGCCGGCGTTGACGCTCGGGCCCGCTCGGTACGCTGGAGGGTCCGTGCGACCGGATCGCTGTCACTGGCGCTCGAAGCTCAATCCAGGATCGCCATCGGGGCCGCCGACGAGGATGAACTGCAGGGTGTCTCCGTTCAGCGAGACGGCGGCGACCATCTGCACGTCCCCGGCGTCGAGGACGAGCTGCCCCTCCTCGTCGATGGACCACTCGCCCTCCAGAACCTTGCCGTCGGCGGAGCCTTCGTAGTTCCAGGAGAACTTGCCGTCGGTCCCGAGGACGAGGGTGATGGCCTTTTCGTCGGCGGAGGGCGCCTTCCAAGTGCCTTCGACGTCGGTCGGATCGATGGGTTCGACGACGATGTCGGCGGGGGCTTCCTCGGCTTCGGGAGGGCTGGCGAGGGCATCTGCGGCCTCGTCTTCCGCCTCCGGCAGGGAGCTGCGGGCGAGATCGCTCAGTTGGGCGGCGACGGTGTCGGCCGGCTGTAGCTCGACGACGCGGTCGAACATGGCGTAGGCTTCCTCGATGAAACCGGCGACCATGTAGTGGTAGCCCAGCAGGAAGTGGGAATCGGCCGAATCGGGATGGCTTTCGACGTAGCTCTCCAGCTTGCGCCGTTGGCCCGCGTAGATTTCCCCGTCGGGGTAGAAGCCGGACATCGTCGCCCAATCCCAGCCAGGGCCGGAGGCCAGGACCGGGTTGAGCACTCCGGCGGCGTCGCCGTAGCGTCCGAGGGCGAAGAGGCAGAGGGCGCGGTACTCGTGCAGAGTCGAGTCGCCGGGGGCGAAGGAGATGGATTCGTCGGTCGCCTTGAGCGCGGCGAGGTAGTCGCCTTCGCGGAATTCCGCGCGGGCGAGTTCGATCGCGGCGCTCGATTTCTCCTGGGCGGTGAGGGCGACGGACTCCTCCTCCGGCTCCTGCTTCGCGGCGACGACGGAGAGGGGCTGGCTGTAGTTGATGACCGTCGTGCGGGTCTGCACCGGCGGTGCCTGGTAGGGATTGCGGTAGGTGTTGTAGCCGGAGTCGAAGGCCAGGCTGCCGAGCGTCCAGGCGGCCAGCCCCCAGGCGACGGTCGATCCGAGGCCCGAGCCGCCGTGGTAGTGGGAATGGTAGTAGCCCGGAGGGTAGTAGCGGGCCGGGGGGCGGTGGCGGTGCTGGTGCCAGCTCCGGTTCCAACCGTAGTTCCAGCTTCCCCGGTGCCAGTTGTGGTAGGTCGAGCTGGACCACCAGGGACGGTTGCCCCAGGAACTGGGACGATAGGCGTAGTTGAGTGAGCGGGAGAAGTTCCGGTTGACGGCGACGGGGCGGTTGTTGACGACCCGGTTGCGGTTCCAGACGCTGGCCCGGTTGTTGGTCCACTGGTTGCCCCAGTTGTTGGAGATGTTCTGGTTGGTGACGTTGGTGACGCGATTGTTGGTGACGTTGGTCACGTTCGTCACGCGGCTCCGGTTGTTGGAGTTGACGTTGGAGTTCGCGATCACCTGGTTGAGGGTCCGGGGGCGGTTGCGGTTGGCGTGGTGGGCGGGGTGGTTCGGGTTCTTGGGCCGGGCGGCGGGCCGGGCCGCAGGCCGCGTCACCCGGTTCGGATAGGTGACCTTCCCTGGGACGAAGGCGGGCCGGTTCCGGGCGTTCGGGTTCCGGTTGGAGGCTTGCTTCGGTGCGGGACGCTTGGCTGCCTTTGCCGGCGGGCGGGGGGCCGGGCGGGCGGCGCCTCCCTTGGGCGGCGCGGGCCGATTGGCGGGCGGAACCACCGACGCCTTCGGCGTGGCCGGTCGGTTGGTGGGGCTCTTCGCGGCCGCAGGCCGCTTGGGCGCGGCTTTCGGGGCGGCGGGCCGGTTGGCGGGCGCTTTCGAGGCAGCAGGTCGTTTCGCAGGAGCTTTCGAGGCGGCGGGCCGTTTGGCGGAGCCCTGCCCCTTCGAGGCGGCAGGCCGGGGGGACGGTCTCGATGCGGGGCGGCCCTGGGGAACCACGCTGGAACCCGTGAGCGGGTTCCGGGGCGCCGGACGCTGCGCGGCGGGGCGCTGTGCTGCGGGGCGCTTGGGTGCAGGCTTTCGCTGCGCTTGTCGCCGCTCGCTCGAGGAAGCGCCTCCGCGAGCGTCCACCGGGAGAGGCGTCTGCGAGCCGAGGAAAAGGAGGGAGAGCAAGAGGGCTCGGATCTGCGAAGTGTTCATGGTTTCGGAGGGGCTGGCGACGATTCTTCGGCCTCGCTGGTCGATGCGCTTCCATCGGTTGGCGCGGTTTCGTCGAAGGAGAGTTCGGGGGCGGGGGGCTGGCGGACGAGGCGGAGGGACGCGTCGGGGAGGGCTTCGCCGTCGAGGAAGCGGTGGGTGGAGTTCCACTCGATGGTGTCATCGCCGTCGAAACGCAGCTCCTGGATGGCGTGGCTCCGCTCGCCGTCGGCGGTGACGCCGCTGGTGCGGACGAGCCAGCCTTCCTCGGTGGGCTGCCATCCCCCTTGGGCGAATCCGCCGAGCTCGTCGAAGGTCCACCAGACGATCTGGCCGGCGTCGGCGTCGTAGCCGATGCGGATCTCGGTCTCCATGGTTCCCTCCGCCGGAGTCGTGGTGGCGGCGAGACCGGTGAGGAAGCGGCCCGAGGGGGAGAGGTCGAAGAAGAGGGTCATCTGCATCTGCTCGGCCTGGAGCACCCAGTCGCCCACGAGGGGGAGGAGTTGCGCGAGCGGATCCTCGTCGGCGGGACCTGCCGACAGCTCCCGGCTTTCCGCGATGAGCCAGCCCTTGGAGGGGTCCTTCACGATCAAGGCGGAATAGGCCACGGTGTCGCCTTCCTCGTTGGGGACTTCGCCTGAGAAGCGGGCGAGGCCCTCCTCGACGACCGCGTTCTCCGCGACCTGACGGACGGAGAGCACGTCGAGGGCGATCTGCCGATCCGGATAGTTGGCGAAGGATCGTTCGAAGATGCTGCGGATCTCGTCGGTTCCGGAGGCGGAGAGGGAGTCGATCTCGTCGATCATCGAGGCCTCCGGAGTGTAGAGGGCGACGATGGCGTCGAGGTTCTTCTCGTTGTAGGCGGCGACGTAGGCCTCGGCCACGCGCGAAAGTTCGGCGGTGGCGGCGTCCTGTGCCGGAAGGGGCATCGCGAGACCGACGGCGAGAAGGAGGGAGGGAAGGAAGGGCGAAGGCGTGCTCATGGTCTCGGTCTACCGGACATGGTGGCCTTTTTCCGCTCCTTCATCAAACGAAATCGCGCACCGGGGCTTGGGAGACTGTTGAAAAACCCCGCAATGAAACATCTTGGTTTGTTTTTGGTCGGGAAGCCAGCGGCTTTGCCGGAAGTGTGTTGGAACGACCCTGCGGGCTGCGGCCCTTTTACCGTCCGGCTTCGTTGCTCCTCGGTCGTGGAGCCCGCTCCACTTTGCCCTCGCCCCCGCTCGGCCCTCCGGGCTGCCTTTCAGGCAGGCGATGTCGCTCCGCTCCATTCTCGTCGCGCCTCGCCTGCCGGTAGCATGACTCGCAATTTTCCATCACGGGGTTTTTCAACAGCCTCTTAAAGCAGGAAGAGGGCCCAAGGAATCTGTTCGGCGGGTGGCCTGGGCAAGGGCGCGCGATTTGTCAAAATTTTTATTGTGGCTCAAGCGCGATTTTGAGAAAATCCGCATCGAAGTCGAAGCCGATCACCCCCATCGCTCATGAAAACGTGTTGCCACCCATCCGTGTCGCTCTTCGGGGCGGCGCTCCTTCTGATTCCGGCCTTGCCCGGAGAGGGGCTGTCCCAGGTCAACGAGCAGAAAATCCTGCGCGAGGCCTCGGGCACCTACAAGGGCGCCCGCACGGGCGGCCAGGCCACGTTTTCCGGGGCCGCCGACCCGGTGGCGAATCCGTCGTTCTCGGTGACGCCGCCCACTTACAAAGGAAAGTTCAAGATCCCGGCGTCGTCGAAAAACCCCAAGGTTTCGCTCAGTCTGCCGGGTCAGCTTCCCGGCAGCGGAAAGGCGGTCTATCAAGGCAAGCGCAAGAAGGCCAAGGTGGCGCCGAACGGCAGGAAGATCACCTACAAAGTGGTCAAGGGAGTTGGGTCCGAGGACGATGGACAGCCGAGCTACGCCGGAGGCACCGTCGCCGGCACCATCAGAAAGAACGGCGGCAAATGGTCGGCCGATCTCAAGATGTCGGCGACCCAGGGGAACCGGGCGGGCACCTATCCGACCAAGGTCGTCCGCAACATGAAAGTGAAGGGAAGGCAATAGACCTTCCCCGGCTCGCGAGCGGTGCCGCCCGCGGCGGAAGCCGGTGCGCATGCCATGAGCCCGCGCCTTCGCTGGTGGTTGACGGTGTCCGCCTCGGCCGCGCTCGGAGCGTTTCTGTCCGGGCTCTTCCGCGGAGGTGGCTTCCGCTCGAAGGGGGGCGGCTCCGAGGCGGCGTTCGTTGCCCGCACCTTGGGCGATGTCGGTCTGGAGGCGGTCGATGCGGGGAGGGGGTGGACGGGGCGGCTCCGCGACCCCCGCGTTTCGCTGCGCGAATTGCGGCGTCTGGGCGAAGTCGGCGCCGTCCGGGATCCGGTCGCCGCAGTGCATGCCGCGCGGGAGATTCCAGGCTACGACAACCGCGGGGTCTATCTGTCGGCAGTGCTCGCCGCCTGGGGAGAACGGGAGGGCTCGGCCGCGGCGGAGTGGGTTCTCGGACACTTCAAGGGGGAGCAGCTCGGCGAGGCGCTCTACCAAGTCGCCGACGGCTGGGCGGAAAGCGATCCCGCCGGGGCGGGCGCGTGGCTCCTCGAACACACCGGAGGCGTCGTGCGGATCGATTCGCTCTGGGAGGTGATGGAGGCCTGGGGCAGGAAGGACCCCGCAGCGGCGGCGGCGTGGATCGGGACGCTCGACGAAGCATTGAGATGGGACGTGGTCGATGGCCTCGCCGACGGTTGGGCCGCAGTCGATCCAGCAGGAGCCGCGGCCTTCGCCGGGCGCATGTCGGAGGAGGACGGCGCCGTCGGCTTTCTCCGGGCGGTGGCCACCCAGTGGGCCGCCTACGACCCCGATGCGGCGGTGCGATGGGCTGATTCGCTGCGCCACGAGGCGGCTTCCGAAGCCGTCCATTTGGAGATCGGCGAGATCTGGGCGGCGGGCGATGCCCTGGCCGCCGCGCGTTGGGCGGACGGGCAGGACGATCCGGGACGGGCGAGATGGGCGCGGGAAGGAGTCGCCCGGGGCTGGGCGGCGCACGATCCCGGCGCGGCGCTCGATTGGATGCTGGCCGGGCGCTCCGGGATGGAAGTGGACGAGGAGCTCGTCGGCGAGATCGTGGGTTCGTGGAGCGGGGTCGATCCCGGCAGCGTCTCGGAATGGCTCGACGCCCGTCCTTCGAAGGCCGGGATCGATCCCGTGCTGCGGCAGTTCAGCTCCAGCATTCTCGAGATGGATCCCCGGGCCGCCTTGATCTGGGCGGGGGAGATCGCCGATCCCGAGGCGAGAAGTCGGCATCTGCACGCCTTGGCCGGCGAATGGCTGTCGCTCGAAGGGAGCGCCGCCATCGCCGCCATCGAGGCCCTCGGATTGCCCATCGACATGGAGGCCGTGCTCGGGGAATAGCGGCGAAATGGCGCGCTCCGTCCCGGTCAGGCCGGCCCGTTCTTCCCGGGGCCGAGGAACAGGGGGGTCAGAAGCAGATCGGCGGCCGAAGCGGC
>CAYMMC010000078.1:0-9561 GCA_964391125.1 uncultured Akkermansia sp. | reverse complement strand
AGCACCCAGCGGAGCTCGGAGGCGAGGCGGTCGGCGGTGTAGGGCTTGGGCAGGGTGCCGGCGAAGACGTTCTCCAAGGCGGCGTTGCGCGCGTTCTGCTCGAGGTAGCCGCTGCTGACGATGACCCTGGCGGCGGGGTCGAGCTGCTTGATCGCAAGGGTGGCCTCGAGGCCGGAGATGCCGCCGGGCAGGGCGAGGTCCATGACGACGGCGTCGTAGGCGGCGCCCGAGGCGTGGGCCCTGCGGTAGAGTTCGACGGCCTCCTCGCCGCTGAGGGCGGTGTCCGCCTCGTAGCCGATCCGCTTGATGATGGTGGAGGCGAGCACCTGCATGGTGTGTTCGTCGTCGACGACGAGGATGCGGGCGGGCGGACGGGCCGCGGCGGGGGCGGCGGCGTGGGGGAGGGTTTCGGTGGCGTTCATGTCGTGGATGAGGGTCAATGGGCGGTGTAGCTGACTTTCTGGATCTCGTCGAGGGTGGTGTTGCCGGCGAGAACGTGGATGAGTCCCTCCTGGTAGAGGGTCTGGAAGCCGGTCTTGCGGGCGGCGGCGCGCAGTTCGGTCTGGGTGGCCTGACGTTCGATCAAGTCGGCCATCTCGGTGTTCATCTCGGCCATTTCGATGAGGGCGATGCGCCCGGTGTAGCCGGTGCCGGAGCATTCGGCGCAGCCGGCGGAGACGAAGATTGGCCTGCCCTCCTTCTCGAGGGGCAGCCCCTGCCGGGCGAAGAGCTCGCGGATCTGGGGGGTGTGGGGAAAGGGGCGCTTGCAGTAGTTGCAGAGCTTGCGGACGAGCCGCTGGGCCTGCGACATGGCGAGGGAGTCGGCGACGAGATGGGGCTCGACGCCCATGGAGAGGAGCCGGGAGACGGCGCGGAGGGAGTCGTTGGCGTGCAGGGTGGTGAGGACGAGGTGGCCGGTGAGGGAGGCGTTGATCGCGGAGGTGGCGGTCTCGGTGTCGCGGCATTCGCCGATGAGGATGACGTCGGGGTCGGAGCGGAGCAGGGCGCGCAGCCCGGTGGCGAAGGTGAGGTCGTGGGTGGGGTCGGTCTGGGTCTGGTTGATGCCCTCGATCTCGTATTCGATGGGATCCTCGATGGTGTGGATGTTCACGTTCTCGTCGTTGACGGAGTTGATGAGGGCGTAGAGGGTGGTGGTCTTGCCGGATCCGGTGGGGCCGGTGATGAGCACGAGGCCCTGGTCGCGGCTCATGACGCGCTTCACGATCATGCTCTGGCGCTTCGAGAAGTTGAGCTGGGAGAGCTCCTTCACGCCGTCCTGCTTGTCGAGGAAGCGCATGATGACCTTCTGCATCTCGTTGCGGCACGGGATCGCCGCGACGCGCACGTCGATGCGGCGCCGTCCGATGGAGAGGCCGAAGCGTCCGTCGAGGGCCTCCTGCCTCGACTGGTTCATGTTCGCGTAGTTCTTCAGGATGGCGACGAAGCGCTGCATCATCTCCTGAGGGGCGGTGTAGATGACGCGGAGCTTGCCGTCGATGCGGGCGCGGAAGCGGGCCACGTTGTAGTATTTCTCGAGGTGAAGGTCGGAGGCGCGGCTGGCGATGGCGGTGTGGAGGACCCAGTGGACGAGCTCCTCGGGGCCGTGGTTGAGGTTCTGCGGATTGATGGCCGCCACGTCGTCGGGCTCGATCACGACGAGGCCGGCGGAGTCGGCGAGGCTGAGGGTCGACTTCTCCACTTCGATGCCGACGGACTTGGCGACGTGGGAGCTGCTCCTGGCGATGAGGCCGCGGATGAGATTGGCGTCGGCGAGGACGGGGACGAACTCGACGGGGTCGTGGCCCTGGGAGAGCCATTCGTCCTCGAAGTTGTAGTTGCTCTCCTCGGCGGAGAGAAGGTAGACCTTGTGCTCGCCGACGTAGAGGGGGTAGACGTTGTGCTTCTCCAGCAGGGGAATGGGGAACTTCTCCTGCCGGTCGGCTTCCTCGGGGTTGAAGCAAAGGCGCAGGGGGCCGTCGGCGATGTATTGAAGGGCGACGCCGAGCGAGGGCGCGAGGGCGTTGTAGCCTTCGCGGTCGACACGGCCGGTCTTGTCGGCGGCCTCGGCGTAGAGCATGGAGAGGCGCTCGGCCTGCGCGGGCTCGAAGGGGTAGTGCTCGAGGAGCCAGCGGAAGGCTTCGTCGAGCCGGCCGGGGGCGACGGAGGGCTTGGCGAGGTGCTCGACGGGATTCTCCCTGGGGAGCGGGGTCGCCGAGAGGCGCATGACGAGATCTTTGCGGATCTTCTCGTATTGCTCCTGCGAGATGGCGACTTTGACGGCGAGAAAGGGAGGAACGCCCCACATGTCGGCGGAGCGGGGGGCATGGTGGGCGAAGACGAGGCAGGGGCCCAGGGTCGCGACGGGGAGCCAGGGATTGTCGGAATGGGGGAAGCGCCCGAGACGGCGGAGGAGGTTCTCGGCCTCGACCGAGCAGGTCTCGCGGGGCAGCCGCACCGGCACGATGCCGAACTGCACGGCGGTGCCCTCCAGCGACATCAGCCCCTCGAGCCCTCCCATGAACGGGGAGGGGACGACGCCGGAGCCGGAAGCGGCGGCCGGTGCGGTGGCGTGGGGGATGGCGGGGGCGTGGCTCATGCGGTCGGCATAGGCTGTTCGGTCAAAGGGATCGCTGCGTTGCGGGGCGGAAAAAGATTCCGCCCCACGGGACTGCCTGGATGGCGCAAATGGATGCAGCGTCCTCCATCCGTGGTCTAAATCCGAAGCCTTGCGGTCGAGGCCAGTGGCCTCGGTCGAGCGTCGGTTGGAGGTCCGTCCCGCGCCCGATGGACGCGGCCACAGGTGCTGGCTCTGAGCTGAACCAGGTGGATGGAAGGATCGCGGATGAACACGGATGGACACGGATGCTCCGCCGGTGCGGCGTCTTCCATTCGTGAAAATCGGTATCCATCCGTGGTCTGAATCTGAATTGAACCGGACTTGGTCTAGCGGGATCCGACCGGGGCGAATCCTTCCGCGTGGACATAGGGGGTGCCGAGATCGGAGCCGTCGAAGACGATCTTCAAGCCGGCCCCCGGCGTGCCGGGCTGGAGGAGGCGCCAGGAGGAGCCGGTCCATTCGGCGCGGTAGTCCTGGTCGCTGGTCGAGGTGGCGGGGTTCCAGTCCGTCTTCATGAAGGGGCCGGGCACGTTGAGCTCGCCGCTGGGATTGGGGTCGCGCCATTGCAGGGTGCGCAGGATGAGGATCTCGTCGGCGCCGGTGGCGGCGTTCGGCGCGGTGCGCAGGTCGTATTGGGAATGGCCGAACTCGCGGGTCGCCTTGTTCAGGGTCTCGACCACGTTCTGCGCGATGCCGCGGCGCGATCCCTCGGTGACGGTGCCGACGCTGGGGACGGCGACGGCGGCGAGGATGCCGACGATCGCGACGACGATCAGCACCTCGACGAGGGAGAGGGCGGAGCGACGGTTGGCGGGGTTCGGGGTCATGGGCGGCTTTGCCGCTGTTTAAAGTTTAAAGTTTCAGGTTCAAAGTTCCGGGTTCCGGGCATGGAACTTGAAACGTTGAACTTGGTTAGTAGGCGATCTGGGTCGAGGCGGAGGTGTCGGTGAGGACGCTCTTCGTCAGGGACGTGAGGTCCGGCGGCAGGGCCACGGAGTAGCCTTTGGGAATGAAGTCGTCGAGCTGCTCGGGGGCGAAGGAGAGGTAGGGGATGAGGAGGGCGTAGCGCTGCTGGTCGTTCAGGCTGGTCCAGCCGGGGGCGACGTTCTCCCGCCCGTTCGACTGGATGTAGGAGACGATGGCCATGTTCACCGCCTCGGCGCGGGAGATGGCGAGGTTGCGCTCGGAGTCCTGCTTGATGGCGACGATGTTCGGGATCGCGAGGAAGGCGATGATGCCGATGATGCTGACGGCGGCGAGGACTTCGACGAGGGAGAAGCCTCCGGTGCGGCGGGACGGGGGGGCGGGCTTCATGGGACGGGCGGTGGGCCGGAGAGGGTCATTTCAGCTCGACCTTGGGGTAGGAGTTGGCGTTCCAGGCGTCGAGGAGGAGATGCTGGCCGGTCTTGAGGAGCGCGGCGCTTTTCACCTCGTTGTTGTTGGCCTTCGAGTTGTCGAGAAAGTGACGAAGGGTGGAGTCGTCGAGATAGCTGCCGACGATTTGAAGGCGACCGACGCTTGTCCCGCCGAGATTGTAGAGGGTTCGGGCTTGGGAGAGGCCTTGAGTCTGGGAGACCTTGTTGACCCAGGCGTTGACGGCGTTCTGGACGGCGGCCTGCTGCTGGCGGGCGACGACGCGCCGGGTGTCCTGCGCCGCGTTGGAGAAGGCGGAGATGACGAGGGCGGACATGATCCCGATCACGGCGATGACGATGAGCATCTCCACCATGGTGAAGGCGCGTCGTCGCTGGCCTGAGCGGGGCGGGGTCATCGTCGGAGGGGATGCCCGTCCCCGCCGCGAGGTCTTGGGCGGGGACGGGCAGGAGACTGCTGGCTATTGGTCGCGGCGATTATTCCTCGTCATCTTCGGCGTGCCCTTTGTAGATGAGCTGTCCGCCTTGTATATCCAAGTAGGTGGCGGCGTTGTCCAGGTCGGTCTTCGAGAGGCCGGGAACGCCGAAGAAGGTGCCCGCGAAGGGGCTTTGATCGTTCTCGGGGATCATGTGGCCTGTGACGATCGCTGCGGCGATCTCTGCTGTGGTGTTGCCCGGGAAGGCGTGGCCAGCGGCGTTTGCCGAGGCGTAGACCGAGGCGAGGTTCTGGGCGTTGCGGCGGTTGGTGGCCTCCTTGGCGGATTCGTTGATGCGACCGATGTTCGGCACGGCGATGGCGGCGATGATGCCGATGACGGCGATGACGACGAGCATTTCAACGAGGCTGAAGCCTGCCTTGAGCGCTTCGGAAGGGCGGTGTTTCATGGGTTGGATGGGTGGTTTGTTTGTGTGGGGTTGTTGGTTTTGAAACCGGTCCTGAGAGGGGTGGTTCGGCGCAATATAATTAATAAATTCCATAATTACAATTAAATTTATAATGAGCGCCGAACTTTTGCCCGCTTAAGGATTCCTTGGTCAGCGCTTCTTCAGCAGGGCGTCGCCGAGGGAGAAGACGGGGGCGTAGATCGCGTAGATGAGGAAGCCGACGAGGGTGCCGAGGATGACGATGGTGATGGGCTCGATGAGCTTGTCGATCTGGTTGGCGGCGGTGTCGAGCTCGTCCTCGTAGTCGTCGGCGATCTCGTTGAGCAGCTCGGTGCCGCCTCCGGTCTCGGCGGCGGTCTCCATCAGGCCGCAGATCATGCGTCCGTCGTCGCCGAGCCAGTGGGATTCGACGAGGAAGGCGTCGGGGAGAGTGAGGCCGGCGAGGATGTGGTTCTTGACCCGCTCGAAGAAGGTCCGGTAGTGGTGGTGCCAGGCGGTCTGCGCGGTGATGTCGAGGGCGGAGGTGAGGCGGACGTTCGCCTCGATGAGGAGGGAGAGGGTGCGGAAGCCGACGGCGGCGGAGGACTTGCGGACGAGGCCGCCGACGGCGGGCAGCTTGAGGAAGAGGGTCTGCACCCAGGGGACGCGGGCGATGCGGCTCCAGTTCTTGAAGAAGAGGAAGAGGCCGAGGACGGGCAGGGCGGCGAGCCAGGGCTGCTGGAGCAGCAGGTTGGAGAAGGCCATCATCATCTTGGTGGCGGCGGGCAGCTCGGAGTCGAGCGAGGCGTAGAGCTTCGTCATCGCGGGCACGAGGGTGAAGCTCATGGTGATGACGACGCCGATGCCGAGGCTGGTGACGATGGCGGGGTAGATCATCCCCGACTTCAGCTTCTTGAGGATGCGCGAAGTCTTCTTCTGGCTGCTGCCGATGCGGCGGAAGATCTCGGGGAGGCGGCCGGACTCCTCCCCGGCGCGGATCAGGGCGACGATGTCGGGGGTGAAGATGTCGCCCTTCTTCTCCATCGCGTCGCTGATCTTCTCGCCCTGGGTCAGGTCGTGGGCGACGTCGGCGACGACGCCTCGGTATCGGGGCGTCTTGACGCGGTTCGCCTGGAGATGGAAGCTCTTGACGATGGGGATGTTGCGGTCGAAGCACTTGGCGAGGCCGTTGAAGAGGGCGACGCGGTCCTCGAGGCTGTTCCGCTTCTGGGTGAGCCGCTGGATGGCCTCGTCGAGGCCCTGCACGTCGCTGACCTCGGCGGTCTCGACGGTGGTCTTCCCCGCGCCGACGATGGCTTTCTCGTCGGTGCCGGTGTCGACGAGGGAGACCGACCTGCGGCCGGTGTGGATGTTGGTCAGGGCGACTTTCTTGATCATGCGGCTGAGTTTTGAAGTGTTCAGTTTTCAGTTCCTGGGCTTCGGGTTTTGCCTGCGGTCCTGCGAAGCGCTTGTTGGATTTCTTAGTCGAAGTGGTCGGCGCGGGGGAGGGGCGCGGCGAGGACCGGCGCGGCGAGGACGACGTCGACGCTGGCGGTGCGGAGGGTGTCGCTCCGGCCCCCGGTCCAGCGGTCGATTCCAGCGCTCTCGGTCGCTCCGCTCGGGTTCCAGGCGACGGTGACCGTGGTCGAGGGGACGGGGCCGAACCCCGCCGCGTCGAGGGTGCCGTCGGCGAAGGCGAGCGAGGCCACGGCGGGTTCGGGGGGCAAGAGGCCGGGGATGGCGGCGGGGTCGACTCCGGCACGGAGCAGGGCGGCGGCGTTCTCGAGGTAGTTGAAGGCCTTCGCGGAGCGTTCCGAAATCTGCTCCTGGGTGACGAAAGCGAGGGACATGGAGGCGGCGGCCCCGACCCCGACGGCGAGGAGGCTGCTCGCGACGAGAGCCTCGATGAGGGTGTAGGCGCGGCGAAGGGCGCGATCGGGGGAGGGGGTCATGGGCGGGTCACTGGCGTGCGGTTTCGATCCAGGCGTCGCGGCTGAGATGGGGGGCGAGGGAGCCCGCGTGGGGATCCCGCTCGAGGACGAGGGCGCCGCCGGCGACGGAGAGGCGGTGGTTCCCCCGGATGCCGCCGAGAATGCGGGCGTCGGCGATGGCGGAGAGGTCGAAGGCGAGGCCGGTGTGCTGCAGCTCGACGACGGCCCGCCACACGGGGAAGGGCGAACCGCCCTTGAAGCGCACCGCGGGCATGGCGGGGGCGGCCCGGGGCGAGGCGAGGACGAGGACGAGGGGGCGGTGGTTCTCGTGCAACAGGTCGATGCGGGCGAGGGCGCGTCCGGCGCGGTTGTCCACGACGAGGACGAGCGGCGGGAGCGCAGCGGCGTCCGCGGCGGCGCTCCCGCCGGACTGGCCGAAGAGGCGGAGGCGGGACACGTCCTCGACGACGACGCGGTTCAGTTCGGGATGGTCGAGGTAGAGCTGCACGGTGCCGTCTCCGTTGCCGGTGTAGAGCGCTCCGTTCCTGGCGTTCATCGAGGCGATGGCCATGTCGAGGACCTCGCCGAGCCCGTCCTCGTCGATCGCGGCCATCAGGGCGGAAAGAGCGTCGTCGGGGGGGCTGCTCTGCGCGTCGAAGATCTGGAAGAGCTGCTGGGCCGACAGCGCGGGGTTCGCCTTGGCGACGGCGGCGAGGAGCACGATGGAGGAAAGGTCGGAGCGCTGGGAGAGCTCCGCCGCGACGGCGGCCGGCGGATTGGCGTCGATGAAGGCGAGATGGACCGGATCGTCGGGGCCGTTCTCCCGGGTGGGAGGCCCGTTCGTCTGGCTCTGGGCGACGGCTCCGTGCAAGGCCAGGGGGAAGGCGGAGGCGATGCGGGCGAGGTAGGAGCCCTGCGGATTGACGGTCGCGTCCAGAAGCTCGAGCTCGCCGCAGTAGGCGGGACCCTCGGAGGCGGTGCCGACGGTGCGAAGATAGTGAGGGTAGTTGAGCGGGAGGGTCTCTCCGCCGCTGGCGGTGGTGAAGGTGGTCGCCCCGGCGATGTGGGCGGGAAGGAGGAACTCGTCGGCGCGAAGGCCGTTGGCGAAATCCCGCACGACGGCGTCCCAGAAGGCGGCGCGGCCCTTCACCCGGAGGCTGCCGGAGACGAGGGGGGCGCCGTCGGCGGGAAGGACGGGGGCGCGGAGGGAAAGAAGCTCCCCGGCGAGGACGGGATGCTGGTTGCGGAGCCGGTGGATCCAGCGGGTCGTCCCGGCGCCGTCGTGGATGTCCACGGCGACGTCGACGCTGTGGCTGGAGAGCGGCGTGGCGCCGTTCCGCGCGGGAGGTCCGAGGGTGTCGCTGCGCAAGGGAACGGTGGAGTAGGCGCGGATCGTGGCGCGGCCCTTTCCGTGGGGCAGCTCGAGGACGGCGTCGGAGGCGAGGCCGGCGTCGGCGTGGAGGTGGTGCGAGTAGAGGGCGAGGCGGGCCAGGGCGCGGGCGTTGGCGGCGGCGGCGCGGCGTTCGGTCGCCTTGAATCCGGCCTCGACCTGATGGCTGCGGGCGTCGAGGAGCGAGAACCAAGCGGCGGCGCCGAGGGTGCCCAGCGCGGCGAGAACGAGGCAGACGACGAGGATGCTGCCGCGCTGGCGGGCGGAGGATCGGCGATGGGGAGGGCTCGCTTTCATGGGGCGGCGACGGTCGCGGTCACAGCTCCGGAAACATGGGCAGGACGAGCCCGAGGGAGCTGAGCGATCCGAGATGCCCGTAGGCCGACAGGGGGGAGGAGGCGGGCGCGGTCGCTTCGGGGGGGGGCGAGGCGGACGGGTCGATGGCGGGATCCGGCAGCCAGAGCAGGTAGAAGGGGGACCATTCGGCGATCTTGAAGCGGTCGATCGCGGTGCCTTCGATGACGGCGCGGCGGGCAGTCCGTTCGAAGGCGACGAAGGAGGGGGTCGGCAGCGTTGTGGATTCGCCCTTGTAGAAGACGTCGTAGTAGTGGGTGAGCGCCCCGTTGCGGTAGCGGCGGACGGAGGCGTAGGTGCCGGCGGGCTTGCTGGTGGGGACGAAATCGATTTCGTAGACCGCCTGAACGCGGAGGTATCCGGGCTCCTCCGAAGGGGAGACGACGAAGAGGGACGTGTTCGGTCGGTCGGGGGCGGGGACGTTGCGGATGGCGCGGTCGTAGATGCCGCCGGAGGAAGGCTCGGCCTGGGCGAGGAACTGGCGGAAGGACTCGGGCGTGTCGATCCGGGGCGGCGCTTCGGTGGAGGCGGGTTCGCCGGCGGGGTAGCGGAGGAACTCGGGACGGACCGTATTGGGAAGGGTGCGGGGCAGGCAGTGGACGAAGGAGGCGGAGGCGGCGTCGTCGCGGAGCAGGTCGCGGAACTCCTGGGCGAGGGCGGCGCGGCCGAAGTTCGGCGCGGCGTAGGCGCCGACGGTGCCGCCCCCCTGCGAGTAGAAGGCTTGCTTGACGGCGTTGCCGATCTCGACGGTCACGACGGTGGCGAGGCGCTTCGAATTGGCCGTGATGCTGGCGAGGACGAGGGCGGCGGCGCCCATGAACACGGCCGACAGCGAGATGGCGACGAGCATCTCGACGAAGGTCCAGCCTTTGGAAGTTTCAGGTTTCAAGTTTCAAGTTCCAGGTTCCGAGTTTCAGGTTCCAGGTTCCGAGTTTCAGGTTCCGAGTTTCAGGTTCCGAGTTCCAGGTTTCAGGTTTCAGGTTCCAGGTTCCAGGTTCCAGGTTCCAGGTTCCAGGTTCCAGGTTCCAGGTT
>CAYMMC010000077.1:0-9576 GCA_964391125.1 uncultured Akkermansia sp. | reverse complement strand
GCCGCGACGATCCCGGCCATGGGAGGGCGAAGACGAGGCGGGTGGGGTTCATCTCGGGAGGGAGGCAGGAGCGACCCGGACGAGGGCGGCGAAGCGCGTCTGCGGCCCCGTCTCGGTCAGGACGACGGAGCCGCCGCCAAGCCGGCCCGAGGCGTCGAGTTCCGGGGCGTCGTCGCCGGGACGGAGCTGCTCCGCTTTGACGAGGGCGAAGGCGAGGTCCCTGCCCTGGGCGATGCGGCGCTTCAATTCGAGGGCGACGAGCCCCATGGTGTGCCGGGCGTTGACCTCGCAGATGGCCCGCAGGGCGAGGGCGCCGTCGGGCCGGCGGTGGACGTAGGCGTCGATGCCGAGGGGGCCTTCGTAGCCGCGGCTCCCGGCCCATGCGGCGAGATCGGCGGCGAGGGGACCGTCGTCGGCGTAGAGGGGGAGGCATTCGCCCATGAGGAAGCGGGCCAGGGAGGGATCGAGATCCTTGCAGAATTTGCTGCGGCAGAGGCTGCCGCGGTAGCCGCCGAGCCCCTGGACGATCTGCTCGACGAAGCCGAGGAGGCGGATCCGCCCCTTCTCCAGCCGGTATTGGACGGAGAAGTCGAAGATCCGGTCGTGCCTCGGCTCGAGAAGGAGGCCGCCTTCGTGCGCGACGGCGTCGGAGAAGGGACGGTCGGCCCGGGCGGCGAGCTCCTCCCTGCGGAGGGGGACGAGGCCCGAGCCGGCGGTGGAGAAGGCGCGCTTGAGGAGAAAGTCGCGGTGGCCCCGCGCCCGGAGCAGCGAGACCGCCTCGCGGAGGTCGGCGGAGCCTTCGCAGGGCAGGGAGGGCGCCATCCAGCGGGAGAGGCCCCGGACCTGCTCGATCTTGGAGAAGAGGCCGCGCCATTCCGAGGTCCAGGGCGGCAGGCCGAGATCCTCGCGGGCGGCGGAGCGCAGCGGGGCGAGGCGCCCGGCCAAGTCGGGGGCGAGAGCCCAGGGGCGCGCCTCGTTCCATTTTCGGGAGGCGAGGAGACCGTCGGGATCGACGCTGCCGTCGGGGCGGAGGAGCTCGATCTCGGGCAGGCCGAGGCCGCAGGAGGCGAGCTTCGCGAGATGGGCCTCCGAGGGCGCTCGGCGCAGCAGAAGGACGTCGTCCTTCCGCGCGAGGAAGCCGGCGAGCAGCTCGAGGTCCTCTAGGATGGCGAGGCGCGTCGCGTCGGGATGGTAGACGGCGGGCCAGCGCGCGGCGCGGTGCTCGGCCTCGGGGTTGAAGAGGAAGACGTTGGGGGTGCGGCCCTTGGAGCGCTCGAAGAGGGCGAGGCGGCGGATGTAGTCCTCGTCGAATCCGGCGGCGCGGCGTCCCTCCGCGTTGAAGGCGGCCCGGTTGCCTTTGGCGCGGCTGGGGGAGAGAGGGAAGGGGAGGCGGCGCTGCAGGGCGGTCCAGTCGCTTTCGCCGGGATCCTTCCACTGGCGGAACCAGTGGAGGCCGTAGCCGACGTGGGAGATCTCGTCCTCGTAGATGTGGCGGAGGATGGAGGCGCTCTTCGCGTCGCCCGCCTCGGCGAGGAGACCGGCGTAGTGCTTGGCGTAGTCGAGGTTGGCCTGCTCGAAGGTGAGGCTCAGCCGCGAGACGTAGTCGAGCGGGCTCTCCATGGGCGAGACGGCCTCCCAGAAGTAGGGGCTCAGCGGGTACTGGCCGAATTCGACCCCGCATTCCCGCATCCTCGCGAGGTACCAGCGGGTGTGGCGCTGCTCCTCTCGGAGGGTCGCGGCGAGCCCCCGCCGGAAGGCCGGCGGGGCCTCGGGGAACTTGAGGAGGGCGAGCGCCATCAGCTCGGCGGCGAGCAGCTCGTGGTTGGCGAAGAAATGGAGCAGGATGCCCCGGTTCGCCTCGTCGACAAGTCCGGGCCGGCTTGGCAGAGCGGGGCGGGCGCTGCCGGAGGGGGCGAAGCGAAGGGCTTCGGGGCGGGTGGGGACGAAGTCCTTCCAGCCGCTCCGGCGGGAAGGGCGGAAATGGCCGTCTTCTTGGGAAACAGGATGTGGCCGGATCTTTTCCTCCAAAGTGTCGGAAAGCAGGACGCGCTCGGCGAGTTGGTCGATCCCCTCGCCGTCGTCCGGGGCGGAGGCGTCCTTTCCCGCAAAAAGCGGCACGCTTCCCTGAGAAAAGCTGGTCCTTGACCGTTTCATGGGATATGACGAACTTCCGTCGTTCGGAGGAGTGAACATTCAGGGATTCCGGCCCATTCCTCCTCCGGCAAGATGCTCCATGATCGAGAGACTGACAAGGACCCCGCTTTGGCGGGGCGGTGCGAAGGCCTTCGCCCGTGCGGGCGGCTGGCTCGCGCGTCTGCGGGATCACCAGGACCGGGCCGGGCTCGTCCTGAAAGGCTTCATGGGCGCCTTCCTCCTCGGCCTCGGGCTTTTCTTCGTTTCCACGCTCCTCGCCCAGCGGGAGGCGGTCGCCGCGCTCGGCGAGGCCGGGGGGGCCTCGACCATCGAGCTGCTTCCCGGCATCGTGCCGATCGTCTCGCAGGGGGCGGGCCTGCTCCTCGCCACCGGCGCCTTCGCCGTCAGTCTGCTGGTGAAGGAGGGGAACTCCCCCGACCGCCGGCGGCTCTTCGTCGTCCTGTCCCTGACGATCGCCTCCTTCGCCGCCCTGGCCGCCTGGCTGCCGACCGACGTGATCGAGACCCGCGCCGCCATCCAGGGGAAGGCGCCGGCGGGCGAGACGCCGTCGATTCCGGCCTATTTGGGCATGCTGCTGCTCGTCTCGCTGCTGATCCTCAGCATTCCGGTGGCCGCCATGGTCTATTTCCGGCTCGGGCTGATGGACCGCTACGTCGTCGACAACTTCCTCACGCCCCTGGCGATGTGCCTCTTTTCCTTCATGGCCATCTGGGTGCTGGCGGACTTCACCGACAACGGCGATTCCCTCGCCGCCCTGTCCTTCGGCGGCGTCCTCACCTTCTACGTCGTGCAGATCCCCTTCGTGATTCTCTTCGTGCTGCCCATCGCCGTGCTGCTCTCGGGGCTCTACTCCCTCAGCAAGATGTCGAAGGCGAACGAGTTCATCAGCATGATCGGCTCGGGGCGCAGCGTGCCGCGCATTCTCGCGCCTCTCTTCGTGGCGGGCGCCTACGTCTCGCTCATCGGCTTGGCCTTCAAATACGAATGGGCGCCCGCCTCGGTCGGGTACAAGGAGGCGACGATCCAGACCGCGAAGCGGGAGCAGTGGACGAAGCGGCGCGGCGGAGCCAGGACGGCGCGGGAGGAGCTCTGGTCGAAGCGGGGCTGGATGCACGTCAACGAAGTGGACCGGCGGAGCTGGTTCGTGGGGCGCGTCCCGCTGAAGCTCAGCGACGAGATGGGCGACGTCGTCGTGACCATGCTCGACGAGCGCGACCAGCCGCTGAAGATGTGGATCGCGAAGCGGGCCAAGTGGATCTGGGATTCGGCCCCTCCGAAATGGGTCTTCACCGACGTCCGGGTCTACACCTACGGCGCGAACCACGTCCCCTCGATCGAAAGCCACGACTTCCTCGAATTCGAGAGCTGGTCGGAGACGCCGTGGAAGGTGCTCAGCTCCTCGCAGGATCCCGAGTATCTGGGCATCCCCGGCCTGACCATGTACCTGAACGCGAACCGCGACCTCGACGACCGCAGCCTCGCCTCGTTCCGCACGAACTGGTGGTACGTCTTCGCCGAGCCGCTCGCCTGCCTCTCGATGATCCTCGTCGCGGCGCCGCTCGGCATCGTCTACTCGCGGCGGGGCGTGATGGGCGGGGTCACCGGCGCCATCTGCATCTTCGCGATGATGTACGTGATGCGAGGCACCTTCCTGGCCATGGGCCACAGCGGCGCCATGCCGCCCTTCCTCGCGGCCTGGCTGACGAACGTGCTCGTCGCGGTCGTCGGCCTGGTCCTCCTCTGGTTCCGCGCCCGCAACCGCGAGCTGCCCAAGTTGAAATCCCTCTTCCAGCGGCGCCGGACGCCGAGTCCCGCCTCCTGATTCCCGCGAGCCATGGCCATCATCCAGGACTGGAAAATCCGCACCACCCAAGCCCGCTGCGAGCTGACCGGCGCCCCCTTCGCCGACGGGCAGGAATTCTTCACCTGCATCTTCGAGGACGCCGAATCCGACGGCTTTCTCCGCCGCGACTATTCTCCCGAGTCGTGGCGGAAGGTGCGGAAATCGCTCGATCCGGCGCCCTACTCCTTCTGGAAGTCGACCTACAAAGCCCCCGTGCAGGCAGAAGAGGCCGAGACCGACGCCGAGGCCTCCGTCGAGGGGATGCTGAGGCGCTTCATCGAAGAGGACGAACCGGCCACCGAGAACGCCCGGTACATCCTCGCCCTGATGCTGGAGCGGAACAAGACCCTCGTCCCCGTCGACACGAGGGAGACCGAGACGAGGACGCTGCTCTTCTACGAGCATGCCGACAACGGCGACGTCTTCATCGTCGCGGACCCCGGCCTGCGGCTGGACGAGATCGAGTCGGTCCAGCGCGAAGTCTCCGAGCGGCTCGCCGCCGAGGAGGCGCGCCTCTCCGCCGTCTCAGAGGAGCGATTGGAGCCGCTGCATGACCAGCCCCAGGGCGACGAAGCCCAGACCGATCAGGATGGTGACGAATCCGCCGAGACCGAAGAGGAGCCGATTGCCCTTCCCGGTGAGGAAGCGGCGGAGCGCCTCGGAGCGGATGCGGGCGTAGGCGGCGGGGACGAACTCGCCGACGAGATAGACCGCGGTTTTCAAGGCGCCGAGAGCGGCGAGAAACCAGCCGCCCCAGATCACGATCTTGAGGCTGACGGCGGGGTCCAGTAGCGTCTTCATCCGGTAGGGGGCGAGGAAGGGCCGCCCCGTCTGGCGGCGGGCGTCGGCGCCGGGCAACGATAAGTGGAATCGGCGCCGCTTTCCACCCTGGATTCGGGCAACACGCATCGCCCTTCCCGGCGCCGAAACGGAAAAGGCGGGATCCGCAAGCGGATCCCGCCTTCCAACCAGGGGAAACCCCGTCCCGGGTGGTGGTGCGGACGGGGAAAGGGGTGCGGATTACCAGTGGGTGCGGATCCCGATCAGCCAGGAGTCGTTGTCGTACTCGGTGGCGGTTCCGACGAGGCGTTCCGCATGGGCCCACTCGTAGCCGCCTTGGAGGCGGAGCTTGGTCTTGCAGATCTCGTAGTTGAACCCGACGAAGAAGGTGCTCAGCCCGTCCACTTCCGGCCGCGAGGCGAACTGCTGCGGGCGGCCGACGCGCCCGTCGCTGAGGTAGGCGTAGCGGGCCACGAGCTGCAGCCGGTCGGCGAGGTCGTAGTAGGGGGTCAGTTGGAATCCGTGGGAGTCGTCTCCGATGGAGAGCCGGCCATCCTGCCGGTCGAGACCGACGATGAAGTCCGTGTTCAGGCCGAAGCGGCCCCACTTGGATTCGCTGCCCACCGCGAACACGTTCTCGTAGGGAGCGCCCGCGTAGGTCTCCGGCGTGCCCCGGTCCTGGTCGACGTGCTGGTAGTCGAAGAACAGGGTGGTGGCATCGTCCAGCTCGTAGTTCGCCCGGTAGGTGACCGAGGCGCCCGCGTCCTCGAAGGAAGGCCAGGCGAAGTCGTCCTCGAAGGCCGTGCCCCAGACGCCGAGCTCGTGGCTCAGGCCGAGGCCCTTGAACCCCACCGCCGCGCCCCAGAGCTTCTGGGAGAGGAAGCTCTGGGTGAGGATGGACCGCTCGAAGACCAGAAGGCTGTTCGAAGAGCCCCGGTACTCGCTGAGGATCTTCTGCTTCTGCTTGCCGACCGCCAGGTAGAAGTCGTCGGAGGGATCCCATTGCAGGATCAGCTCGTCGATGTTGCTCACGAACCGGTCGCCGTCGAAGTGCGGAGAGGTGTCGAGGTTGTAGATGTTCTGGAACGAGAGGTCGTTGGCCAGCTTCGCGGCGAAGCCCGCGCGGAAGCGGCGGTGGTCCCAGGCTTCGCTTTCGCCGCCGCCGAGGTAGTCGTCCTCGGTGTCGATGAAGTTCCCGTGGTAGCGACCCGTGAACTTCACGCTCTTCACGAAGCCGTCGCCCTCGTAGAGGACGTTGTGCTTGAAGAGGTCGCAGATGGACCAGTTCTCCACTGGGGCTTTGTCGTCGACGATGGCTTTGCCGTAGTCGCCGGCGAGGAGCGGAACGGTGGCCGCGGCCGCCGAAACGGCGACGCCGACCGCCGATTGCTTGAGTCGATGGATGGATGGCATGTTGGAGTAGTTGGATTGGGTTTAACGAGAGCCGCCCGCGGAGCGCGCGGGGGGCGTTTCGGTCAATCGGTCCTTGGCTCCTTATGTCCGGTCACGGCGGAAATCGACGCGGCGGAAGATGTCTTATCTGGGATGGAAGGCAAGGGATTTTCCCTTTTGGTTTCGTTTTTTTTCGTCCTTCGGCAAAGGATCTCTTTGGTTTGATGTTGGTGATGACTTCTCAATTCCTTATAAATCAAAGAGTTATTTTTATATTGGATCGGCGGGAAGGTTTCGGCCGGTTTGGGATGGAAATTTTTAATCTACACTTGACCAGTGTAGATTTGGCTGTTTTTTACGAACGTGCTCCTGCGAGCGAACCATTCATCCCATCCACATGACCGCATCCCTTCCCTCCGGTTCCTTTCCGTCCGATCCCGAAGCCGTCTCCTGGCAGCAGGTGGTCGAGCGGAAGGTCGCCGGGCTCCGCTTCGGCTCCGTGCAGATCGTCGTCCACGAAGGACGGGTCACCCAGATCGAGAGCACCGAGAAGTTCCGGTTCCAGCCCCGTCCTTCGGGCGAGACCGCCGCATCCGCTCCGGGCGCCGCCGGCCGGGCCGACTGATTTTCCGAACCGCAACCCCACCCACAACCCACCCGACACCATGAGCAAGACCCGCCTGAATCCCGAATTCCGCGCGAAGATGTCCGAATTGATCCTCGGCTTCGTCGAGCACTGCGAAATCTCCCGAACCCTCGTCGGCCAGATCGAGCGCTTCGTGCGCCATGGGGGCCGCAAGTACGGCCTCCCCACCTTCACGGTCTACGGCCCTCCCGAACCGGGCGTGGAGACCCGCTTCGTCAATCTCCTCGGCGTGAACTCCGCAGGAGACGCGACCTCCGCCGAGGCGGTGCTGCAGCTTGTCGAGCGGCTCGTCCTGCAGCCCGCCATCGTGGCGGGGCGCGTCCTGCGCATCCTGCCGGTGACGAATCCGGTCGCCCTGGAGCTGGGACATCCCGTCGAGGACGAGCCCCTGCTGTCCTCCTTGGAGATGGCGGTGGAGGATTTCCGCAACCTGCCCTCGGACGGCTTCGTCGAAATCCGCCTTGCCGATTCGCCGCATCTCGCCCTGACGGTCTCGGGCGACCCCGAGATCGTCGCGGCGGCGCGCGACACCGAGGAGGCGATCCGCCGCCTCGGGAGCGAGAATTTCCGCGAAGGCGCGCTGCTGCGCTCGGTCCGCCTGCGCCACGAGGGGCGTTGGAGGCTCGTTTTGGAAATTCCGCGCGACTGGTCCTCGTCCTTGGCGGCCCATTGGGCAAGCCAGGTTCTCGTGGTCTTCTTCCGGGCGCAGCTCCAGCGCCTCCGCCTCGAGAGCCATGCGGCGACGACCTGGCTGGACTAGGCGGCGATGCCCGGGCCCTCGCGCGATGCGGGCGGTCCGGGCGTTTGCATCGGAGGGCGGCGTCCCCTAGGATGCTCGATTGGAGATCGCGGCATGAACACCACCAAACATCGAGACCCGGTCGCCTCCTTCGGCGCCGCCTTCGCCGAAGTCGCCGAAGCGCAGGGGCTGGAGCGCGTCGTGATCGGACGGGCGGGCGTGGACGACTTGGTCTTCTGGACGCGCGAGGCGAGGCGCGGGCCGGGCACTCCGGTCTTCCTCTCCGCCGGCATCCATGGCGACGAGCCTTGCGGACCGCTTGCGCTGCTGGAATACCTCAGGACGGCGAACCTGCCGGACCATTGCGAATGGATCGTCGCGCCGATGCTGAACCCCGGCGGTCTGCGCGCGGGGACCAGGGAGAACGTCGATGGAATCGACTTGAACCGCGACTTCCTGAGGCGAGAAAGCGAGGAGGTGAAGGCCGTGGTCGAGTGGTTGTCGCGCTTTCGCCCCCGGTCCCTCGTCCACCTGTCCTTGCACGAGGATTGGGAAGCCGAGGGCTTCTACCTCTACGAAATCAACACCGGCCCCCGTCCCGGTCTCGGTCGCCGCGTGGTGGAGCGCCTCGGTGGCCATTTTCCCCTGCAGGAGCGCGGCCCCGTCGACGACCACGAGCTCTCGGCTCCCGGGCTCATCCTGCATGCCTCGGAGCCGCACGACGACGAGGGCTGGCCCGAGGCGATCTGGCTTGCGAAGCACCTCCCGGTTCTTTCGCTCACTTTCGAGGCTCCCGGCAGCTACGGCCACAAGTTGCGGCGCACCGGCCTGATGGCCGCCCTCGCGGCCGCGGTGGAGCAACTCTCCCCCGCCGCCGCGGTGGCGTGACCGGACGTTCCCGTTTTCCGTCCCTGTCCTTATGAATCCTAGCGGTTCCGCCCCTTTCTCGTTCTCGCGTCGAGACCTGCTCCGCGGTGCGCTCGCGGGTGCGGCCTTCGCTCCGGTGGCCGGGGCCGCCGAAGACGGCGAAGGGACTGCCGAGAGCCCCTTCCGGGGAGGCTTCTCGCAGGACGGGGTCCACGTCCGTCTCCACTCGCCCGCCGTCGCCGAACCGGTGAAGCTGCTTGTCCTTGCCGACACCCATCTCTTCCGGGACGACGAGCGCGGCGCGCCCTATCGCGAGTTCAGCGCCCGCATGGCCAAGGCCTACAACCGGACGAAGCATTTCCTTACCCGGAGCGAAACCGATCCCGAGACCTGCTTCGAGGAGGCCCTCGAAGTCGCGAAGCGCGCCGAGGTGGACGCCCTGGTCCTGGCCGGCGATCTGTTCAGCTTCCCGTCGGAGGCCGCCGTGGAGTGGACCATGGAGCGGCTGGAGCGCTGCGGCATTCCCTGGCTCTACACCGCAGGCAACCACGACTGGCACTACGAGGGCATGGAGGGAAGCTCGGTCGAGCTGCGCTCCCGTTGGATCGGGAAGCGCCTGCTCCCCCTCTACGAAGGCCGCGACCCGCTGATGTCCGCGCTCGACATCGCCGGGGTTCGGGTGCTCGTCGTGGACGATTCCACCTACGAGATCCTGCCGGAGCAGCTCGAATTCTTCCGGCGGCAGGCGGCCTCGGGAGAGCCGCTGGTCCTGTGCGTCCACATCCCGCTCTATGCCGTCGGCAGGCCGGTCGGCTTCGGCTGCGGCCATCCCGGCTGGGGCGCGGAGACGGACCGGAACTTCGCCATCGAGCGACGACCGAAATGGCGCGAGCATCACACCGAGACCACCATGGACTTCCACCGCGAGGTCTTCGACGCGCCCAACCTGCTGGGGATCTTCGCCGGGCACATCCACCGGCCCTCGCTCGACGTGCGCCATGGGATTCCCCAGACGGTGGCGGGCGCCAACGCCACCGGGGCCCATCTCCTGGTGGAGGTTCTGCCGATGCCCTCGGCCTGAGTCCGGCGCCCCCGAAGCGCGCCATCGCCCCCGCCGCCGAAAGGCGGTTCCTCGCCGGTGTGCGTTGACGCCGC
>CAYMMC010000076.1:0-9614 GCA_964391125.1 uncultured Akkermansia sp. | reverse complement strand
CAAGGTTTCGGAAGGAGCTGGATGAAAACAGCCCCAAGGCGACGCGGGTCCAGGCCTCGGTTTCGGAAAGGCCCCCGTCCTGGGCGAGTTCGTCGGCGTAGCGGAGCATGGCGGCCTCGGCTTCGGGGCCGGGCGGGCGGCCCAGCACGGTCTCGTGGAGGGCGAGCGTCCGCTCTGCTGCTTTGTCAGGATAATCCGCGACGAGCTTCTCGGCGAGCTTCGCGGCGTAGTGGCGGGGCAGGGGATTGTTCAGCCACCAGAGCGCTTGGGCGGCGGTGACGCTCTCGTCGCGGTCGTGCATGGGGCGGCCCGAGTCGTCGAAGCCGAAGAGGGGGAACATCTTCCGGATCTCGATGCCGAGCCCGAGGGGCGAGCGCGAGGAGGTGAGGATGTAGAGGGCGCGGTCCTTGGTCTTCGAGGTGTCGAGCGCCGCGCCCGGCTTCTGGCGCGGCACCTTGCCGATGCTGGCGAGCATTCCGTCGTAGATGGCCTCGACTTCGAGGCGGCGGGCGGGAAAGCGCGAGAGGAGCGAGCCGTCGGGATCGCCCGCGAGGTTTTCCGGCGTGGGCGTCGCAGCGGCCCGGTAGGTCGCCGAAGTGAGGATGAGCCGGTGGAGGTGCTTCACCGACCAGCCGCTTTCGATCAGCTCGCAGGCGAGCCAGTCGAGCAGCTCGGGATGGGTCGGCGGGCTGCCCTGCTTGCCGAAGTCGTCGACGGTGCGGACCAGTCCCGTGCCGAAATGCCAGTGCCAGATGCGGTTGGCCATGACCCGTGCGGTGAGGGGATGCTGGGGATGGATCAGCCATTGGGCGAACTGGACCCGTCCGCTCGCCTTCTCCCCGACGGGGAAGCTCGCCCCGACGAGTCCGTCGGCGAGGGAAGGGACGGCGCGGGGCACGGGGTCGCCCTCGGTGGCGTAGACGTTCCCGCCCGGATGCACCGGCAGGTCGAAGGGCTCGTCGGCGTCGCGCACGGCGAGGGCGAGGGGCAGCGCGGGGCGGTCCGACTGGAGTTGGGCCAGCTCCGCCTCGAGCTTGGCCAGTTCCCCGCGCGCGGCGTCGTCGAGGTGGAAGCGCGTCTCCGCCACGGTGGGCGGGCCGAGGCGGTTCCGCCAGGAGAGGTCCCCGTTCGCCAGCGCGCCCTTCACCAGCACGAAGCGGTCGAGGGTGGGGAAGGGTTCGTTGCGCCCCACCTTGAAGCGGACGAAGGCGCGCCCCTTGGGCCGGTCGCCGAGCGGGACGACCTCCCAGCGGAAGTGCTCGGGCGTCTCGCCGTAGGTGGGTTCGGTCAGGACCCGCTTGGGGGCGACCTTGCCCTCGACCTCGAGCTCGACGGGGGCGGCCTCCGTGCTGGCGTAGCGGACCAGCAGGGTGTAGGCCCCGGCCTCGGGCAGGACGAGGCGGTAGCGCACCCATTGGTCGAGGCGGCGGCGGGTGGCGACGGCCTCGCCCCGCTCGCCGAGGGGGATGGTCTTGAGGTCCTTGTGTCCGTCGAAGTCCTCGGCCTCGAAGGCGAGCACGGCGCCGGGGATCGAGTCCTCCGCCGCGTCCTCCGCCGCGTCGAGCCCCTCGCGGAATCCGGAGAGGAGGCGGAAATGGGCCTCGCGTCGGCGCTCGATCTCCCGATCGGCGGCCTCCGCCCGGGCGATGTCCTCCTGCGAGGCGAGGGGACGCAGGGCGCGGGGGCGTCCGTCCTTCCATTCTTCGGCGAAGTGCGAGGTGATCTCGGTGCTGCGGAAGATGCCGGCCAGCGCGTAGTAGTCGCGGATGGAGACGGGGTCGAACTTGTGGTCGTGGCAGCGGGCGCAGGCGAAGTCCATCGCCAGGAAGGCCCGCGTCGCCGTGGAGATCTGCTCGTCGACGATGTCGAGGCGCAGCTTGTTGGGGTCGGTGCATTCGTCGAACCACTGGCCGATGGAGAGGAAGGCGGGCGCGGCGAGGCGGTCCTGGCGATCCGCCTCCGATTCCCCGACGGGCCGGAGGAGGTCGCCGGCGAGCTGTTCGGTGAGGAAGCGGTCGTAGGGCTTGTCCGCGTTGAAGCTGCGCACCACGTAGTCCCGGTAGGGCTCCGCCAGGTCGATGACCGGCACCCCCGGCACCTTGACGGTGCCCTGCACGTAGCGGGCCACGTCGAGCCAGTGGCGGCCCCAGCGCTCGCCGTAATGAGGCGAGGCGAGGAGCCGATCGGTCAGCGCCGCCAGGTCGGGCTTCTCGACGAAGGCGGCGATCTCCTCGCGCGTCGGCGGCAGGCCGGTCAGGTCGAGGGTGATGCGACGCAGCAGGGTGTGGGGATCGGCGGCGGGGTTCCGGCGGAGATCCGCCTCGGCGAGCTTCGCCTCGACGAAGGCGTCGATAGGGTTTCCCTCGGCGGGCGGGGCCGGGCGGACGAGGGGGCGCAGGGACCAGGCCTCGCCGGCGGCGAGCGGGGAGGCGAGGGCCAAGGCGAGCACGGCCTGCAGCAGAGCCTTCCAGCTCATGGGCGTCAGGATGAAGGATCGGGGAATGCGGAACGGGAGGGCGAAAGGGCCATTGCCTCTCACGAACACCGCGAAGCGCTTTGGAGTGCGCCGGTTCCCGGCGCTTTGGATGCGGACGCCGAGAGAGATGCATGAGACGGGGGACGCCTCGGACCCTCCTGCCGGGTTCGATCCAAAGCGGCGCGGAGCGCCGCACTCCAAAGCGCCGGCGCGACGATCGGAACGAACCCCGCCCATGCCACTTGGGGGGACGCGCGTATGGCCTGATGGAGTCACTTGAAAAGGAGGGTGAAGCACTTGAACGTGCGGGACTGCGAGGTGTTCCAAGGGTTGGACAGGCGGGCGGGACGATGGTTCATTAACCGATGCTCCGCCGGTCCGGCTCCACGGGGGCTGCCGAGCGACCCGACCCTCCCGACCCGAGACTCCAATTTACATCCATGGCTTCGAAATACCATCTCCCCCGCGTCAATCCGTGCTTCGTCACCCATAATCTGGCCTTGGGCGGGGCACAAACGGCGGTCTTGCGCTACATCATGGCCCTGCCGGAGTGGGTGCGCGAGCGGACCACCCTCTACTCGCAGAGCGACGACATGCCCCTGCTGGACGCGGCGGAGAAGAGCGGTTTCTCCTGCGGCGCCGTCACCCGCGAGGCCCCCGCCGATCCTTCGGCCTGGATTCTCAGCTACGGCGACCTCTCCGGCCTGCCCCAGCGCCCCACCTCCCTCCTGCTCCATTCCTGGGACGACGCGGGCTGGCGCTTCATCCAACGCGCCTACGACCACCTCCACGGCATGACCGTGGCCGGGGTCTCGCAGAAGGTCCTCGACCGCTACGCGGACTGGGCCAAGGAGAAGGGCCACCGAGTCGCCGGGGTGCTGCCCCCGCCGGTCTCCGAGTTCGTCCCCGTCAAAGGCACCTACGATCCCAAGGGCCGTCTCGTGGTCGGCTGGATGGGCCGTCCGCTGGAGTCGAAGGGCATCCTCTCGCTGCCCTACCTCCTCGCCGAGGATCCCCGCATCGTCGTGCGGGCCTGGACCGGCTCCGACACCGCCGGCCTCGCCTACACCCAGAAGGTCCAGGCGGAGACGCTCGCCAAGGTGAAGGAGCTCGCCGCCAAGCTCGGCGTGGCCGACCGCCTCGACCTGCGCCCGCTCGACTTCAACCCCTTCGAATATCGCCATCGCCTCGAGGGCTGCCACGTCCTCCTCGGCAACAGCGAGAAGGAGGGCTTCCTCCTCACCGCCGCCGAGGCGCTGAGCTGCGGCATTCCCGTCGTCGTCACGAAGACCTGCGGCGTCGCCGACTTCGTGAAGAACGGTCGCAACGGCTACCTCATCGACTGGCACGCCAATCCCAAGAAGCTCGCCAAGCTGGCCCACGCCGCCCTCCTCAAGGCGGCGCCCCTCTCCTCGGTCGACTGCCTCGCCTCCGCCGCCGAGCTCTCCCTCGGCGCCAACTACGCCAGCGTCCACGCCCGCGTCCTCGGCGAGATGACCGGCACCTCCCTCCACCATCCCGAGGCCCGCGTCACCGTCGGTCTCCGCATCCACCAGGGCACCGACGTCTCCAAGCTCGACGACGCCGTCGCCAGCCTCGCGAACCAGACCTACCGGAAGTTCAAGGTGAAGCTCCTCGTCGACGGCCCCTGGTCCTTCGCCGAGCCGCTCGCGGCCCGCTACGGGCTGCCGCTGATCTGCACCGGCCTCTCGCCGGACATCGAGCATTGCAGCTGGCTGCACCGCCAGGCCGTGGCCGAATGCGACACCGAATACTACAAGCCGCTCGACTACGACGACCAGCTCATGCCCACCTATCTGGAGCGGGCCGTCCACATGATCGAGGCGAAGCAGGCCGACGTCTACGGCTGCCTCCTCCTCACCCACGAGAACGGCGAGATCAGTCCGCGCCTGCACTGGCCGAACAAGGGGGTCGAGACCATGTTCACCGGCAGTTCCGACGACAACATGCTGCCGCATTCCTCCGTCCTCATCCGCGCCGCCATCGCGCGGAAGGCGGGCAACTACCAGGAGCGCGCCGTGGGGCTCGGGGCCGACGACTACCATCTCTGGTATCGCGTCCACCTCGCCGGGGGCAAGTTCTTCCGCGACGACGAGGTCCGCAACGTGGTCTACCGCATCCACGAGCAGAACTCCCTCAACATCCGCCGCGCCCGCTTCGGCGACACCGAGAAGAAGCAGCGCAAGCAGTCCCTTCTCCAGCGCGCCGCCGCGGCCGCGGGCCTCACCGTGCTGGCCGGTCCCCTGATCGGGGGCACCGCCTGCAGCGAGCAGCCCGAGGCGCCCGCGCCGAAGGATCCCGGAGCGGAGAAGACCGACGCCAAGGCGGACGGCGCCTCCAGCCCTTCGGCGGCGACGCCGATCGCGCCCAAGAAGACCGATCCGCCGCATTCCTGAGCCGGGCCGGGCGCGGCGCGACGGCGGGACCTTCGGTTTGCCTGAGCTGTCCTCGTTCTTCTCCAAGAGGAGGTGCGCCGAGCGCGTTCCCGATCGGATCCGGAAAGATCGAAGCTCGCGGCGGCGGAGGCGCCTCACCCCGCGCCTTCCGCTCCGGCGGGCCTGGCGACGTGCAGACAGGCCCCCACCTCCGCCTCGATGCGGGCGAGGCGCTCCTTGTCGAGGATCTTCCTCCCCGTGTTTGAATCCACGAGGTAGAAGCGGTCGATGGCCGCGCCGGCTTGGGTGCTGATGCGGGCGTTGAGGACTTCGGCGTCGAGGTTGCCGAGGATCGTGAAGATGTCGTAGAGCAGGCCGATGCGGTCCTGCGCCTGGATCTCGAGGATGGTGGAGGCCTCGTCGTCGTCGTTGTGGATGGAGACCCGCTGCGGGATCTCGAAGTTCGGCGGCTCCTCCCGGATGACGGAGGGGGCGACGCGCTCCTCGATGAGGGAGCGGAAGTTCACCTGCTTCTCCCCGACGTCGAATTCCTGTTCGAGGAGCTTTCCGATGCGCTCGATCTCGCGCGGGGAGGTGACGGGGTTGAAGGTCGCCGTGCAGATGCGGAAGATGTTCAGGACGAGGTCGTCGGCGCGGGTGTAGAGGTCGGCGGAGAGGATGTTCAGGTTCCGCGCGGCGAGGGCTCCGGCCACTTTGGCGAGGAGGTGATGGCGGTTCCAGCCAGCGACTTCGAGGAGGCTGTAGCCCTCGTTCGGACGCGCCTCCCAACCCAGCACGGGGATCAGGCTTTCGTTCGTCTCCTTGCGCACCCGCTGGAAGAAGCGGTGGAAGAGCCTGACGTGGCGGACGATGCTGGCGACGCCGCGATGGCGGAAGTAGCGCTCCGGCATGGACGCGAAATGCGCCTCGACCTCCTCGTGGTAGTGCTCGGGCAGCTTTTCGAGGGCCTCCCGCTTGGTTTCGGCGAGGGGGCGGGTGAACTCCTGCCGGTATCTGCCGCGGTCCTCGAAGTAGGAGGCGGTGCGGCGGTGGAGCTGGGCCATCAGGGAGGCCTTCCAGTCGTTCCACGCTTCGTCGTTGGTGCCGCGCGAATCGACGTAGGTGAAGAGGTGCAGCGCCTCCATCCAGGAGACGCTCTTCATCGCGCCGGCGAAGTTCGCGATGGTCTTGAGGTCGCCGATGTCCGTCGTCGTGGCGGTCTTCCAGAAGGTGAGATGGTGGTCGACCAGGAAGATGACGAGGCGGAGGCGGTCCCCGCGGAAGTCGAGGCGTCGGCAGACCTGCGCGGCGAGAAGCGCGCTGGCGTCCTCGTGGTGGCGCACGTTCTCGGCCCGGCCGGTGTCGTGCAGGAGCAGGGCGAGGTAGAGGGCGACGGGATCCTCCATGTTCTGGAAGATGCGCTTGAAGAACAGCTTCTTCGGGTCCTCGGTGAGGATGAGCGAGTCGAGGACCTCGATGCACCGCAGGGTGTGCTCGTCGGCCGAATAGCGGTGGAAGAACTCGTGCTGGACGAGGTCGGTGAGCTGGCCGAACTCCGGCAGGTAGCGCCCGACGAAGCCGACCCGGTGCATGCGGCGGAGGATGGCGGCGACCTGCCCGCGGTTCTGCAGGATTTCCTCGAAGGTGTCGCGGATGGCGCGGTTTTTCCGGAAGCTCCCGTCGATCCGGTCCCAGTTGAGCTTGAAGAGCCGCCGGATTTCGGGGCTGGTGCGCAGTTTGCGGCGCTGGGAGTGGAGGAAGAAGCGCATCATCCGCGCCGGATCCTCTTCGAAGATGCGTTCGTTCTCCGGGTAGATCAGGCCCCCTTTTGCGTAGAAGCCGTCGAAGGACTCCTCCACCGCGTTCTGCCGCGCGAGGAACTGGAAGACGGAGATGCGCTTGGTGTCTTCGCCGGCGACCTCCAGCTCGAAGGCCTGCATCAGCGAGGTGCCGTGCTGGTAGAGGTTGCGGGTGTGGCGGTAGTAGTCGCGCATGAAGGCCTCGCTCCGCCGCAGGATGTTCTTGCCGGGAAAGGCGAGCTTCGTCGCCACGACGCCCTGGAGGCGCAGGGTGAGGATGTCGCCGGGGGTGCCCTGCTGGCTGTAGTGCAGCTCGTTGCGGACGCGGAGGAGGAACTCGAAGGCCTCCTCGATCTCCCCGTAGGCGATGCCGGTCAGCCTCCCTTGCCTCACCAGCTCCCCCAGGTCGCGGGACTTGCGCAGCACCCAGAGCACCCAGACCACGTTGTGGTGGTCGCGCAGACCGCCGCAGCCCTCCTTGACGTTGGGCTCCTGAAGGTGGGGGGTGTTGCCGTAGCGCTGGTGCCGGGCGCGGATGTCGCGGCTGCGCTCGGCGAGGTAGTTCTTCTCGTGGCCGCGGATGCAGTGGGCGAAGAAGGATTCCTCGAAGCGGGCGAACAGCGAGGGGTCGCCGGCGACGAGGCGGGCGTCGAGCAGGGTGGTCTTGGTCTGGTGGTCCTTGTTGGCGAAGGCGCAGGCCTCCTTGATCGAGCGCACCGGATAGCTCACCTTCAGGCCGAGGTCGAAGAGGGTGGTCGAGATCCGCTGCACGAGCTCCTCGACGGCGGGGGCGAGCTTCGAGGTCGGGTTCGGCAAGAGGAACTGGAGGTCGATGTCGCTGCCGGGATTGAGCTGGCCGCGGCCGTAGCCTCCGCTCGCGATGATGGTGAGGGGATGCTCTTGGCCCGTCTCCTCCGCGGCGCCGGTGTCCTCGAGAAAATGGCGGAAGAGGTCGACGATGAGGGCGTCCATCAGGGCCGAGCGCCGGGTCACCGTCTCCAGCCCCCCGCTCCCGGCGGCGTGGGCTTCGCGGATCTCCTTGCGCCCCGTCTTGAGGAACTCCTTGTAGACGGCGAGGGGGCCGCGCCGTTCGCCGGACGCCGCCTTGACCGCGCCGAGGATCTCTTGGGCCCGGTCCCGGGCGCTGGCGAGGAGTTCGGGATGGGGCATGGGCGGCGAATATAGCTCTACTTTGTCAAATGGGAAGGATGGCCGAAAAAAGGCGCGGGGAGCACAAAATCATGGGGCGGTCATGGCTTCGTTCCGGGCTCTTTCGTGGCCGGATTCCCGGGGTTTTTCAGCAGTCCCGGGGCAGGCCGGTCCGATGGCGGGGGGCCTTTGCGGGGGGAGGTCGCTTCGCGCCGCTCAGAAGCGTTGCAGGGGCTCGATCCGCCGGGCCCTCTGCCCCGGAGGGGAGGGGGGCTGGGGCGGCGAGATGCGCTCCTCCTGCCGGGCGGCGGGCGAGACCGGCTGGGCGACCAAGGGCGCGGGAGCGCGGGTCGCGGGCGCCCGGACCGGTTCGCGGGCCGGCGGAGGAACGATGTCGGCCGTCCTGCGGTCGATGGGGGCCTCGTGCCGTTTCAGATTGGGATGGTAGGCGAGGGCGTCCTGATAGTTCAGCCACATCGCGCTCTTCGCGGAGAAGAGGCCCAGCAGGATCGTCGCGATGGCGAGGGCGAAGCCGATGCGGTTCCGCTGGACTCCGATCAGGAGGGTGGCGAAGGCGCAGAGGACGAGCAGGCGGAACTGCCACGAAGCCGCGATCCAGGCCTTCGTGTTCCTGTCGAAGTCGGCGGCCCGGGAGGAGGCCTCGTGCTTGTAGACCTGCTCGAGGCGCGGCTTGGCGGCGAGGCGCGCGTCCTTGTAGGGGAAATGGACCAGCGCGGCGGAGCCGACGACGACGAGGGCGGCGACCTGGAGCCGCGGAGCTTTCGCGACGAAGCCGGCCACGAGCAGGCCCACTCCGGCGAGGAGGCCGTAGGCGATGAGGGGTTCGAGCGCGAGATAGCGGTACTCGGGGTCGGCGAAGGCGCCCACCAGCTTCTCGATTTGGATGATGAACTCGCTCATGGCAGGGTGATCGGGAGAGGATCAGAACAGGCTGGGCTGGTCGCTCCCGGCGGAGGCGGGCGGGGTCAGGCCCAGCTTGAGGTAGGCGAGGGGCATGGCGCTGCGCCCCCGGGGGGTGCGCTTGAGGTATCCCTTGAGGATCAGGTAGGGCTCGTAGACCTCGTTGATGGTGGCCTCGTCCTCCCCCACGGCCACGGCGATGGAGTTGATCCCGACGGGGCCGCCGTGGTATTTGTGGACCACCGCTTCGAGGATGCGCTTGTCCATCTCGTCGAGGCCGTCCTCGTCGATGTCGAGCATGGCGAGGGCGGCGCGGGCGACTTCGCGGGTGATGACGTTGTCGGCGCGGACCTGGGCGTAGTCGCGCACCCAGCGGAGGAGCCCGTTGGCGATGCGGGGGGTGCCGCGGCTGCGCGCTCCGATTTCGAGGGCGCCGGCCTCCTCGATCGGCACGCCCAGCAGCGAGGCGGAGCGGCGGATGATGACGACCAGCTCCTCGGGCGAGTAGTAGTCGAGCCGGTTGGTGATGCCGAAGCGCGACAGCAGCGGGCGGGTCAGCATCCCGGCTTTGGTCGTGGCCCCCACGAGGGTGAACTTCGGCAGGGAGAGGGAGATGGAGCGGGCGCTGGGCCCCTGGTCGATGATGATGTCGAGCTTGTAGTCCTCCATCGCCGGATAGAGGTACTCCTCGATCGCCGGGTGGAGGCGGTGGATCTCGTCGATGAAGAGGAAGTCGCCGTGCTGGAGGTTCGTGAGAATGCCGGCGAGGTCGCCCGCCTTTTCGATCTGCGGACCGCTGGTGAGGTGGATCTCCGTGCCGAAGGCCCGCGCCAGAATGTGGGCGAGGGTCGTCTTGCCCAAGCCGGGAGGGCC